>CALRVN010000158.1:0-8760 GCA_943371625.1 Hyphomicrobium sp. CS1GBMeth3 | reverse complement strand
TTCATCACGAGCAGTGTGCGTTGCTCCTTCGGGATCGAAGCCAGCCGCGTACCCGCATCCGCATCGGCCGTTTCCCACGTCCGCGCGCGTTTTGCGATCGCCGTCAGGAGGTATCGCAGCCGCGCCACCTCGCCGAGCTGCGCCCGCTTCGCTTCAATCCGCTGCCATAGCGCCGGCACGCGCTCCACGTAGGCGACCAAGGCCCGGTCGAAATCCTCGCGCGCGCCAAATTGCGCGGCAATGTCCAGCATCTGCCGGTCGAAATCATTGAGTGGCGTGTCGAGCGAGGAATACGAGAACCGCTTCGCCCGCGCCTCTTCTTCGAGAGGGTACGTGGGCCCGAACAGCCCCATCGCCCGCGTGAAGAGTTCATGCTCGCGCGTCATCCCGGCCGATTGCAGGGCATCGCGTATGGCAGGCGCGTGTTCGGCGCCGCTCATGAAAAAGAAGGTATGCAACCCGTCGCGCCCGAGACCGTCGCGCAGCACGTCGAGCATGACGAGCGTGCGTGTACCCGCATCGAGCTCGCTCAGCGAAGCGGCGAACTTCGCCGGTGGATCGATGATGGCCCGCACCGAATAGCGTCCGATCACCTCCGCTATCAGAGTCTCGAAAGCCACGTGGAGTAGGTCCGCGTCGGCTTCCGTGAAGGTCTCCTTCGGCGAGCTGCGCACGCGGCAGCCGTTGTCGCCGACATCACTGGAAGCCGAAGGGATGGGAACGAGGACGTCGAGGATGTCTTTGCGCTTCTTCACCGTTTGCGGCGGAGGCACCTCGACCTCTGAGGCTTCGCGCGCAGCGGCGAAGTTCGCCGCCGCCGCTAGTGCCAAGCACACCGCGATAATCCCTGTCATGCGCGCGCTTCGCATCGTAGATTGCCGCGCCTTAGCCCGACTGCGGGAAGTTGATCAGGATCTGCATGTGCACCAGATCCGGATAGTACGCCTTCAGCACCGCACCCGCGCACCACAGCAGCACGCCGAGCAGAAACAGCGCCGGAATGGCCGCCAGCACCGCCTTGATCGAGAACATCATCAGGTGCCCGAACGGCACGTCGAACCGCGTCACCGCGCCGCCGGAAGTATCTGCCGGACGCGCTCGATCCCGCTCGCGCTCCCGCTCCTCTCGAATATCGGAAGCACCGAAATCGTGAGTCAGCGTGGCCGATCGCGCCTTCGCCTCTTTCTCTCTCTTCGCCCGCTCGCGCACCTCGCGCTCGCGTCTCAGTGTTCGTGGAAGATCTTCCGCCTCCTCCGCCGTGAGGGGGAAATCAACGCTGGCCACGCCTCTGCCTCCAAAAAAATGTGGGCGAGCTCCAGCCCATCTCGGGCGAAAGCGGCGCCTATGCAATGTGTAGCGATCGCGGCAGTAAAACGCCTACCGCCTGCTGATCGATATTGCTATTTTGCGCCCGTAATTTGGCGGGGAGGGTTGGACTTGAGCGACTTGCGGCACCTTATTCGTACGATACCGGATTACCCCAAGCCGGGGATCCTGTTCCGCGATGTGACGACGTTGATGGGCAACGCTGAAGGCTTCAAAGCCTCCATCGAGGCGATGGCCGCCCCGTATCTGAACGACAAGATCGACGCCGTTGCCGGTATCGAGGCGCGCGGCTTCATCCTCGGCGGCGCCGTGGCCGATCGCCTTTCGTGCGGCTTCATTCCCATCCGCAAGAAGGGCAAGCTGCCCTGGAAGACCATCGGTCAGCAGTACGCGCTGGAATACGGCGTCGATATCATCGAGATCCACACCGACGCCATCAAGCCGGGCGAGCGCATCCTGATCGTCGACGATCTGATCGCCACCGGCGGCACGGCCGAAGCAGCCGCAAAGCTCATCAGCCGCACCGGCGGCCTCGTTGCTGGCGCCGCCTTCCTCGTCGACCTGCCGGACCTGGGCGGCCTAGACCTGCTGCGCAGTCACGGCGTCCGCACCCACGCCCTCATGGCCTTCTCCGGCCACTAAGTTCGTCGCGCAAACGTCCGAAGTTTTTTCTCCCTCCCCCTCGATGGGGGAGGGTCGGGGTGGGGGTGGTGCAGCATTCCTGCCGTAGTGGACACCCCCCTCCCTGGCCCTCCGTCCATGCGGAGCATGGCTCCGCCATGACAAGGGGGAGGGAATTGACGGAGCTCAGATGTCAGCGCAAAGCGCACTTCCCGCCGCAAAACTACGCGAGGCGCTGGCGCGTATCGCCGGCTGGCGCCTTGCGCCGTTCGAAGCGGTTGCCTGTCCTGTGTGCGAGGAAAAAGGCCTCACCATCGAGGACCGCTCGACGCGGCCCTACGCCGAGTGGTACGCGCTGTCGTGCCCCTCTTGCGGCCTCGACCACACCATCCACATACCGATGTCTCCGACAATGCCGGGCGGTGATTAAGCCATGAAGATCAAAGGCAAGGCCTTCCGCACCATCTGGCTCGCCGATGACGGCTGGTCGGTCGAGGTCATCGACCAGACGAAGTTGCCGCACGAGTTCGCCGTCATCCCGCTGAAGTCCATGGAAGATGCGGCGCGCGCCATCCTCACCATGCAGGTGCGCGGCGCTCCGCTGATCGGCGCCACGGCCGCCTATGGCCTCGCCATGGCCATCCGCGAGGATGCATCCGACGAAGCCATCGATCGCGCCATCGCCTTCCTCGCCAAGCAGCGCCCGACCGCGATCAACCTGCGCTGGGCGCTCGAGGAGATGCGCCGCGCGGTGCAGAACCAGCCGCGCGAGGAACGCGTCGCCGCCGCTTACGAGCGTGCCGCCCTGATCTGCGACGACGACGTCGAAACCTGCCGACGCATCGGCGAGCACGGCAAGAAACTCATCACCGACATTGCCAAGAAGAAAGGCGCTCCGGTCGAGGTGCTCACGCACTGCAACGCCGGCTGGCTCGCCTGCGTTGACTGGGGCACGGCCACGTCGCCGATCTACCAGGCGCACGACGCCGGCACTCCGCTTCATGTCTGGGTCGACGAGACGCGTCCGCGCAACCAGGGCGCTTCGCTCACCGCCTACGAGCTCGGCAGCCACGGCGTGCCGCACACCATCGTCGTCGACAACGCCGGCGGTCATCTGATGCAGCACGGCAAGGTCGACATGGTCATCGTCGGCACCGACCGCGTCGCCGCCAACGGCGACGTCGCCAACAAGATCGGTACCTATCTCAAGGCCTTGGCGGCAAAGGACAATGACGTGCCGTTCTATGTCGCGCTGCCGCACTCGACCATCGACTGGACGCTCGAGGAGGGGATGTCGATCCCGATCGAGGAGCGCTCGGGCGATGAGGTGCTGAAGATGCCCGGACGGCTTCCCGATGGAACGGTCGTCACCGTTGAGATCGCGGCGCCCGGCTCGCCCGCCGGCAACCCGGCATTCGACGTGACACCCGCCCGCCTCGTCAGCGGCTTCATCACCGAGCGCGGCGTATGCCCGGCGACGCGCGAAGGGCTGCTGTCGCTCTACCCCGAGCGCGCAAAATAGAGGCCACGATCGGTTCGGACCCTATCAGTCCAGAGCGTGAATCGTCGGTCCAGAGTGCGCTCATACAACCTTTATAGTTTTGCCAAACAACCTATGGCAGTGTCCGCCGCGGGATCATCTGCCGTGAGCTGGCGACCGTGACGAAGACGAAGGATAAGGCGAAGCGCAGCGCCAAAGAGGGCAAGTCGGGCAGCGACGCTGAGAAGCACGCCCGTCGCGCCGTCATCGCCACCGCGCTCGCCATGAGCCGCTCCGGATTGTCGCCCGGCCGGTCCGGCAATGTCTCCTGCCGCTGGAAAGGCGGCATGCTCATCACGCCGACTGGCATGGAATACGAGACACTGAAACCGCGCGATATCGTCTTCATCACCGGCAAGGGCACGCTGCCCGGCAGGTCGCTGCGCAAGCCGTCGAGCGAATGGCGCTTCCACCTCGCCGCCTATCACGCCCGCCCCGACATGAACGCCGTCGTCCACACCCACTCGCTGCACGCGACGGTGCTCGCGTGCGCCCACAAGCCGATCCCGGCGTTCCACTACATGGTCGCGATTGCCGGCGGCAAAGACATCCCGCTCATCCCATACGATACGTTCGGAACGGAGGAGCTGGCTGGTCACGTGGCGAAAGGGCTCGCGCATCGCAGCGCTTGCCTGATGGCCAATCACGGCCAAATCGCAATCGGCAAGGATCTCAAGTCAGCATTGGAGTTGGCGCACGAGGTCGAGGTGCTCGCCAAGCAATACGCCGGCGTCCTCGCCATCGGCGAGCCGCACATCCTGCCCGACGACGAGATGGCGCGCGTGCTCGAGCGCTTCAAGAACTACGGCCAGCACGCCCAGGACAAATAGCCGAGCTGCTTAGTCCTTCGCCAGGCTCTGCAGCGTCGTCTTGCACGAACGGCGCCACTGATCCTTCGTCATGTGCGTGCCCTTGTCCCAGATCTGCATGCATTCCTGCACGCGCTGGGCGAACGTGGGTTCGCTCGAAATGCTGCCGGTCGTGACGGCCGCCGGCGTCGATACCTTCGGCGCGTCGACGGGACTTTTCGTGTCCGCGAGCGCAGTGGTGCCGAACGCGGCCACAGCCGTGACGGCGACCAAGATCCCCTTGGCAATGGTTCTCATTCTGTCCTGTCCCTGGCCGCGTATCCGAACAACTCGGTCTACGCCTCCCTCAGCTAACGCGCGGGCCCTGCATTTGGCTGCAGGTCCGCTGCAATCCCACGCTAACTCTGCGCCCCGAATATGTTCCCTTGGTGCTCGAAATCGCGAGCCTTTTGAAGCGCCTGGGCCATGCTTGCATAGCACCATTTCTCCACTCGACTCGCGCGCATAGGTCCCGATATCCACCGCCGTCACAGTAAAGGCACTCGTCTCGGCGGCTTGTCACATATGGGACGGCTGTCGCGTGACTCAATGGCCCGCGATCGGCAGCGCCAGTAAAATCCGCCGCCATCATTTTTTCACACGCGTTAAAGCCGTGAGCTTGCGAGGCGTCAGCGATCGCGTCCGCTACATAGCGGCGAACTCCTCGAGCGCCCGCAGAACCAATGGCATGAAGGTGTCGCCGCCGCCATGCCCCGCATCGTCGAGCACGTGCAGCCTGCTGCTGCTCCATCGCTTGTGCAGGTTCCACGCTGTCGCCAGTGGCCCGCTGACATCGTAGCGACCATGGATCAGCACGCCGGGAATACCGTTCAGCTTCGCCGCGTCGCGGATCAGTTGATCCTCATCGAGAAACGCCGCATGCCGCCAATAGTGCGTGACCAATCGCGCGAAGCCGAGCCGGAATGCCGGGTCTCGAAAGCGAGGGCTGGGTGCGTGCCCGGGCGTGAGCGAGACGTGCGCATCTTCCCATTCGCACCATGCTCGAGCCGCCCGGTCTCGAACGGCGGCGTCGACGTCAGCCAGCATGGCGGCATACGCATCGACCAGCCGCAGGTGGCGCAATTGCTCGGGAACAGCGTTGGCGAACCGCTCCCATTCCTCGGGGAAGATGCGCCCCACGTCCTCGGTGATCCAGCGAACCTCGGCACGCGATGTGGTGGTGACGAACCCCAGCACCATCGCCTTCACCCGCCGCGGGTGAGCTTGGGCATAGGCGAGGGCGAGTGTGGTGCCCCACGATAGTCCCAGGATCGTCCACCGCTCGACGCCGAGCATCGCGCGCAGCGCTTCTATGTCGGCGATCAGGTGCGCGGTGGTGTTGGCGGAGAGGTCCGCGCCAGGCTCGCTCGCGAGCGGACGGCTGCGCCCCGAACCGCGCTGATCGAATAGCACCGCACGATAAAGGATTGGATCGAAGAACCGCCGCTGTCCTGGCGAGCAGCCTGAGCCCGGACCGCCGTGCAGGAACAGCGCCGGCTCACCCGCCGGATTACCGCTGCACTCCCAATAGACCTGATGCCCGTCCCCCACATCGAGCATGCCGCTGTCGTACGGCTCGATGGGTGGGAACTGTCCCGGCATTCGATTTCAGGTGACCTAGTTTGCGAACCGGAAGTGCATCACGTCGCCGTCCTTGACGACGTACTCCTTGCCTTCCAGCCGCATCTTGCCGGCGTCCTTCGCACCGACTTCGCCGCCGAGCGCCACGTAATCGTCGTACGCGATCGTCTCGGCGCGGATGAAGCCCTTCTCGAAGTCGGTATGGATGACACCCGCCGCTGCCGGCCCCTTGGTGCCGCGCGTGATCGTCCAGGCGCGCGCTTCCTTCGGCCCGACCGTGAAGTAGGTCACGAGGTCGAGCAGCTTGTAGCCGGCGCGAATGAGACGGTTGAGGCCCGGCTCCTTCAGACCCATCTCGGCGAGGAACTCGTTGCGGTCCTCTGCCGGCAGGCCGGCGAACTCGGCTTCGATCTTGGCGGATATCACGACGCTGACTGCGCCTTCGGCCTTCGCCCGTTCTTCGACCTTCTTGGAGTAGGCGTTGCCCTCGGCTGCGGAGGATTCTTCCACGTTGCACACGTAGACGACCGGCTTCGACGTCAGCAGCTGCAACCCGAGAAACAGCGGTCGCTCTTCTACGGTGATGTCGGCCGTCCGCGCTGGCTTGCCCTCGCGCAGCGGGATCAGAACCTTTTCCATCACGCTGAGCAGCGCCTTGGCATCCTTGTCGCCGGCCTTCGCCTTCTTCTCCGTCGCGGTGATGCGCTTCTCCAGGCTCTCCATGTCCGCGAGCATAAGCTCCGTCTCGACCACCTCGGCGTCGGCCAAGGGATCGATGCGGTTCTCGACGTGCGTGATGTCGTCGTCCTCGAAGCAGCGCAGCACGTAGGCCACCGCGTCGACCTCACGGATGTGGGAGAGGAACTTGTTGCCGAGACCTTCGCCCTTCGAGGCGCCGCGGACGAGGCCGGCGATGTCGACGAACGTCAGCCGCGTCGGAATGATCTGCCCCGACTTGGCGATCGCCGCGAGCTTGTCCAGCCGCTCATCCGGCACGCCCACCTCTCCGACGTTCGGCTCGATGGTGCAGAACGGATAGTTGGCGGCCTCCGCTGCCGCGGTCTGCGTCAGCGCGTTAAAGAGGGTGGATTTGCCGACGTTCGGCAGACCCACGATGCCGCATTTGAAGCCCATGGCGATCCCGGCGTTTTGAGGTGGGAGGGCGAGCCGGCAGCTCAGCCCAAGGTTGCCGCATGCCTAGAGGCTTCGGCCCCAAATGTGAAGCCCACCTTTGACGCACAGCGCACCCGCCCAGGACCGAGCAGAGCCGTGTCAGGCTGCGTACGCCGCCTCGAGAGCCGCGATATCGAGCTTCACCATGCCCATCATCGCCATGGCCGCTGCTGCCGCGCGCTTCCCGCCGCCCGACATCATCTCGCCGAGCCGCCGCGGCGCAACCTGCCAGGAAACGCCATACCGGTCCTTCAGCCACCCGCATTGCACCGGCGTCCCGCCGCCCTCCAGCAGGCCATCCCAGATGCGGTCGATCTCGGCCTGCGTATCGCAGATCAGCATCAGCGAGATCGCGTCGTTGAACGGATGATGCGGCCCGGCAGCGATCGCCATCACCGGCGCCCCGGCGAGCGTGAATTCCACGATCGACACAGACCCCGCGGGTCCCGACGGCGTTTCGATCGGCATCACCGTCAGCGGTCGAACGACGATCCGGGGATGACCGAGACGTAGAACTTCGCGGCTTCCGCGACGTTGGCGGTGTACCAGAGATGCGGCGTGAACTGCACGGCCATGGCACAAATGCTCTTGCTGTGCTGGGGTCAGGCTGCCTCGGCGATGGTCTTGAGGTTTGACAGACCCTCGTCGAAGTCCTTCGCCATCATTTTCTCGCAGTCGATGAACAGCGACAGGATCTTGCCCGGCAACGGCGCCGCGCCCTTCATCGCCCACGTCACCTCCGTCGCATCGCCGGCTGGCCTCAGCGTGAACTCGACGCGATTGTCACCCGCGATCGGCTTCGTCATGTGCAGCCGCATGCCGACCATCTCCGGCGTGCTGTCCGTGACGGTGATCGAGCCGGTGCCCGACTTGCCCGCGAAGTTGAACTTCGCCCCCGGACCCGCCGCTGGGCCGCTGTACTCCGCCACGCCACCGCAATCGCGCAGCGCGTAGGGGTTCCACGTGTTCATCTTCTTGAGATCGTTGATCAGCCCGTGCAGCCGCGTCGCCGGTGCTGCGATCTTCAGCGACCGCGCCGCATAGAATTCGTCCGGCCGTCGCGACGCGATGAACAGCGTGGTGGCGATGGCACTTCCGAGCGCAATCAGCAGGTAGATCACGATATCCGGCATCGACGTTCCCCTTCGCAGGCCCCAACCGGGCCACTGCAACTTCATTGACATTTAGGTTGATATCAACGTAATTGATCTCATGTCAATGCGCGATGACCTTCCGCTCACCGTTACCCTCGAAGTCCGCGATCGCTGTCTATGTCTTCACGTGCAGCGCGCCGCACGCGCCCTCGCGCGCCGTTTCGACGACGTGCTGCGCCCGTTCGGCCTGACCAATGGGCAGTTCTCGCTGCTCATGTCGTTGAACCGGCCATTCGCGCCGACGATTGGTGAAATCGCTCACCTGCTAGCCATGGACCGCACGACGTTGACCGCGAACGTCAAGCCGCTCGAGCGCCGCAAGCTCCTGAAGATCGTCGTCGACGAGCATGATCGCCGCAATCGCCGCCTGCAGATCACCGCCGCGGGCCAGAAAGCGCTCGCCGCCGCGGTGCCGGCCTGGCGTGCGACTCACGACGAGATCGACGCGACGCTTGCGCGCAAGCCGGACGATCTCCGCTTGGATCTCGTCCGCCTCTCTCAAGGCGCCTGAGGCCTA
>CALRVN010000157.1:0-8763 GCA_943371625.1 Hyphomicrobium sp. CS1GBMeth3 | reverse complement strand
GAGTACTCGATGTGTGGTCCGTTGGCGGGAGCAGGCGGCGGCCTGAGGTCGGCGTTGGAAAGCTGCCCTATCAAGTCGGGAGGATTGAGGTCGTTGGCCGTCTGCGGAGGCGTGCAGGCGGCAATGACAGCCGAACACACTACACTTGCCAATACCCAGGCATTCCAACGCATCATACTTGTCCGCACACGCTACTGTTGTTTAGAGACGCAAAACGTTCCGGCGCGCCCACCGATACTTCTGCGCGATTGTTCTTATGTCTTGTTGGACTTTGCTGCGCGGCCCCCGCCGTCGCTTAGGCGTCTATTGCGAACGCCCGCACCAATCCCTCCAGTCGCTGAACAGCATTGTTGGCAACCGCAGCCGACCGAATTGTGGCCGTGGCTGCGGGAAGTTCGTCATGGTTGACGGCAATAGGCACAGAGAGAACTGGGCTAGGACGAGAGCGCACTCGTGACGGAAAAGGTGCGCGACGCACGCGCGCAAGCTCATTTACAGGCGACTCGATTTGTCGCTTTCTAAGTCGGCGAGGAGGCCTTCTTGCTCAATTGCGGCGCAATTGAATCGGACTATGTCGCCAACAAAAATTGGGACGAGAATTTGGTCAGATGGAAGCGACTTTCGAGGACTTTCTCGTTAGCCACGACCTCATCTCGGCAGCCGATCGAGATAAGGCTGAGAGGTTCCGCAAGGAGACCGGTAGCTCCATCCACGCCGCGCTGCGCAAATCCACCTCGCTTGCCTCGCAGACCCTGATCCGCGCTGCCGCCGATTTTTATGGCGTGCCGATGGTCGATGACGACCATTGGTTGAAAAACCCCATCGCAAATACCCGGCTGTCCGGCGCCTTCCTGCGCGAAAATAAGGTATTCCCTATCGGCGAAACCGAGGAGGGCATCCTTCTGGCGATGGAGGATCCCTCTGATGCCTACGCCATCAAGGCCGTCCGGCTCGCCCTGCAGCGGCCAATCATTCCTCGCGTCGCCTCGGGCGACGACATACAGGCCGCCATCGAGCGCTCGGCCCGAAACCGCGATGAGCCCAGCGTCTGGCAGGATACGAAGGCCGAGGCCTCGGGCGACGACCTCGAGCACCTGCGGGACATGGCGCTGGGCGCCCCGGTCGTCCGGTTTGTCAATCAGCTGATCCAGGATGCCGTCCACTCCCGAGCGACCGACATCCACGTCGAGCCATTCGAAGGCCGACTCGCCGTGCGTCTGCGGATCGACGGCATGCTGCGCGAGGTCGCCTCGCCCCCGGCCCAAATGGCCAAAGCCATCATCTCGCGCATCAAGATCCTGTCGGGCCTCAATATCGCCGAGCGGCGCCTGCCCCAGGACGGGCGCGCCCGCATCCGCGTCAACGAGCGCCGCCTCGATCTGCGCATCGCGACCATCCCAACCATCTACGGCGAGGCGGTCGCCATCCGCCTTCTCGACAACGTGCGGCGGGTTCTCGATTTCGCCAAGCTCGGCTTCCAGGCGCGCGACGAGCAGGTCATTCGGACCAACCTTGAATCCCCCTACGGACTGATGCTCGTCACCGGCCCGACCGGCAGCGGCAAGACGACGACGCTGGCCACGGCGATGGCGCTGCTCAATCAGGGCCATCGCAAGGTTCTGACGATCGAGGATCCGATCGAGTACGAGCTCGACGGCGTCAATCAAACTCAGGCGAAGCCGGCGATCGGGCTGTCATTCGCGAACGCGTTGCGCTCGTTCCTGCGTCATGATCCCGACGTGCTGATGGTCGGCGAGATGCGAGACGGAGAGACCGCCAGCATCGGCATTCACGCTGCGCTGACCGGCCATCTCGTGCTGTCGACGTTGCATACAAATACGGCTGCAGGCGCTATCCCGCGCCTCCTGGACATGGGCATCGACGCCTTCCTGCTCGCGTCCTCGCTCCGCTGCATCATCGCTCAGCGCCTCGTGCGCGTGCTGTGCTCGCACTGCAAGCAGCCGGCCCCGCCCGGCACCGATATAAGTGACTTCACCCGGCGTCGGCATGGCTTGGCTGCGGGCGAACCGATGCAGCTCTGGCGCGCCGTCGGCTGCAATCGCTGCGCCGGCACGGGCTATAACGACCGCATCGTGATCTCGGAAGTCTTGGACGTGGATGAAGAAGTAAGGGAACTCATCCAACCCAACGCTCGGCCATCGACGATCGAGGAGGCGGCCCGCCGCAAAGGAATGGTCCCCATGGACCTCGACGGGCTGAAGAAGTGTCAGGCCGGTCTAACAACAATAGAGGAAGTCCGCCGGGTGGTGCTCGACATCTAAGTCGGCATCGCACGAGCGGAACGCTGGGAGGACGAGAATGCAGATGGAGCCTTTGGGCATTTCATCGCCGTTGCCCGTTCGCTGGGACTAGGGGCGGCGTTCGATGCTGTATCGCTATAGCGCCGTAAGCCGCGGCGGCACCATCGTCACCGGTGAAATGGAGGCGATGAGCCGGGCTGTCGTGCTCGATGACCTGAATAAGATGGGACATCTCCCGGTAGAGATCACCGAGAGCACGCCCGCGCAATCGGCCGCCGCGAATGCCGGCAGCGGACCGTTCAAGGGCAATCCCACCGCGCGGCAGATCACGCTTTTCACGCGCGAGCTGTCGATGCTGCTGAAAGCCGGGCTGCCGCTGGACCAGTCGCTCGGCTTCCTCGAGAAGGACGCGCGCTCCAAACGTCTGTCGCGCATTATCGGCAAGGTCGGCGGCCACGTAGGCAGCGGCAAGAGCCTGCACGAGGCACTCGAGCAGCAGGGCCCGATCTTCCCGCCCCTCTTCGTAAGCATGGTGCGGGTGGCCGAAGCCAGCGGATCGCTGGATACAGTGTTGTCGCGCATCGCCGAGACGCGCGAGAAGACGCAGAAGCTGCAGAGCAAAGCGCTCTCGGAGATGATCTACCCGTGCATCCTGATCATCATGGCGATCGCCGCCGTGGTCGTGATGCTCACCGTCGTCGTGCCCCGTTTTAAAGACATGGTCATGCACGCGGGAACGGAAGTGCCCGAGCAGGCGCGTCTCGTCATCGGCGCTTCCGACTGGCTGCTCGCAAATGGTCAGATGATCGCCATCGGGCTGGCAGCCCTGGTGACATTCCTCGGCGTCGCTTGGAAGCGAGGCTTCGGCCGTGAGCGCATCGAGGATCTGGTGCTGCGCTTGCCGCTGATTGGCAACATGATACGGCTCAACCTCACCATCCGCCTCTGCCGCACGCTCGGCATGCTGTTGGAGAACGGCGTCGAGCTGCCGGCGGCGATGAAGCTGGTACGCGACGTCATTGGCAACCGGCGGGCGGCGACGGCTCTCGACCGCGCCTATGACGCACTGCGCAAGGGCAAGAGCTTCCTCGAGCCGCTGCAGGAATCGCGGCTGTTTCCCGGCGTCGTGATCAACATGCTGCGCGTGGGCGAGGAAACAGGCAGCCTGACCACATCGCTTTTCCACATGGCCGACATGTTCGAGGAGAAGCTCGAGACATCGGTGCAGAGAAGCTTCGCCATTCTGGAGCCGGTGATCATCCTCCTCGTGAGTGTGTTCATCGCCGGAATCATCATCGCAATTCTCGGCGCGGTCATAAGCATGAACGACCTCGCGGTATAGAACTGAGAAAAAAGTGGAGAGGGAACGAATGGGGATGTCACGAAGAGAAGCGGGTCGCCGCCTAGCCCGGCGCTGGCGCGCGCGATCGCATCTGCAGGCAGGCTTCACGCTGGTGGAGCTGCTCGTGGTGATGGTCATCCTGGTGCTGCTGGCTAGCCTCGTTGCGCCGCGCGTCATCGGCTACCTCGGCAGCTCGCGGACCAAGACGGCGAAGGTGCAGATCGAGGGCCTCAGCACGTCGCTGGAACTCTACAAGCTCGATACCGGTCGCTACCCGGACGAGCGCGAGGGCCTCAAGGCGCTGGTCGAGCGGCCGGCCGATGCGAAGAACTGGAACGGGCCGTACCTCAAGAAGGACAGGGTACCGCCCGATCCGTGGGGTCAGCCCGATCACTATCGCTCGCCCGGGCAGCGCGGCCCCTTCGACATCTATTCGCTCGGCGCGGACAACCGCGAAGGCGGTCAAGGCGAGGATCAAGATGTCGCGAGCTGGATGTAGCGCCAGAACGTCAGGCACGGAAGCGGGCTTCACGCTCGTCGAGTTGCTCGCCGTCATGAGCATCATGGCGATGCTTATCGTTGCCGTGGCGGGCATCTACCGCGCGCCATCGCCGCGCGCCGAGGTGAAGGCCGCAGCAACGCTGATCGCGGCGCGCATGCGCGACCTTCGCGCATCGGCCATGACGGTCGGCGATGAGCGGCAGGCGGTTATCGACGTCAACGGCAGGGCCGTGCGCTTTAGCGATGGGCGCCCAGAACTGCATCTCTCGCGCAAGGTGGAGCTGTCGGTCACGGGAGCGGAAAGCGAAGCGAGCTCGGCTACGCAGGCCGGCGTGCGGTTCTTCCCCAATGGCAGCTCCAGCGGGGCCACGATCAAGATTCAGTCGGAAGGGCAGAAGTATGAGGTTCGCGTCAATTGGCTTACCGGCCGCGTCTCGCTCGCCGCGCTCGATTGATCCCGAAGGCGGCTTCACGTTGCTGGAGACTCTGACCGCGCTGGCAATTCTGTCCATCGCTTTGGTCGGGCTGTTCGATGCTCACGCGGTCGGCCTGCGCGGGGCCACGGCTGCCGATCATCACGCTGAGGCGCGCATGCTCGCGCAGAGCTTGATGGCCGACGCCGTCGGCGCTGGCCACGAAGCAGTCGTACCGCGGCGCGGCACCGAAGGCCGTTTTGCATGGACCATCGAGGTAAAGCCGGTGAAAGCGGACTGGGGACAGCTCAAGTCGGACGCGGGGTGGCAACTCAATCACGTGCGCGTGTCGGTGACCTGGGATGCCAATCGAAGCGTGCAGCTCGACACCTTCAAGCTCGGTCGCCGGCTATGACCACCGTGGCTCCCGAACGAGCGAGGAACTCCCGCGAAAGCGGCTTCACGCTGATCGAGCTGCTGATCAGCATGACGATACTCGGCGTGATTCTGGCCTTGTTGGGAACCGCCATTAAGGTTCTTACCTGGAACTCCGAGGCACGCATCGCCCGTATCGATACGCTCGACATGATCTTGCGCGCTTCCGACATCCTCAATCGTGACACATCCGGATTGCAACGCATCGTTGCCCCGCCCCCGGGCAGACCGAAGTATCTGTTCATCGGCACGGCCACGCGCCTCGGATTCGTCACCCTCGAGCCGGCCTATCCGACTCCGCCCGGTCCATACTTCATCGACTATTCGATCGCCCCCAAAGGAAAGTCCGCCGAGCTCATCCGCGCACGCGCACTTTACAGCCAGGGCATGAACGCCTTCCCCGGCGCCACGCCGGCCAACCAGGTGCGGGTGATCGAAGGGCCTTATCGCTTCCAGTTTTCCTACGCACAAAAGAACGGGGGAGAGCGGCGCTGGCTGACGGCGTGGCCGTTCCCCAGCCGCCTGCCTGACCTCGTCCGCCTCGAAGTCTTCGACGCGACCTCGGGCGCGCCGGCCTTCGCGCCCATCATCGTGTCGATCTCGACCAATGCGGAGCTGAACTGTCTCGATGAGGACGCCAAATTGTGCAGCGCCAGGAACGGCGGTGATTTGGTCGCCTCCTCGCAACCAAAGGACCCGAACGAAGGCGCGAAAGGCGCGGTGAAGCGATGAACGATCGCAGCTCAGCAGCGAATGAGGTGGCGATGCCTCAAAGCCGGGAGCGTGGCTTGGCGCTGCTCATCGTGCTGTGGGTGATAGTCGCCGCCGCGCTGCTCGTATCCTCGTTTTCCGTGAGCGTGCGCAGCAGCATCGGCTTCGTCGCATCCGAGGTGAAACTTTCCGGGTTCGAGGCCCTGCTCGACGGCGGCGTTGAAATCGCAGCGGCGCGCATCATCGATGAGAACTCGAAGCAGCGCTGGCGTCCCAACGGCCGTTCGCACACTGTGCGCTTCGACGACTACGAGCTGACCATCAGCATTCGCGACGCCAGCGGTCTTGTCGACCTCAACAAGGCCGACAAGGATCTTCTCCATAACCTTCTGCGTCAGTTCACCGACTCCGAGCAGCGGGCGGTATTTCTGCGCGACCGCATCCTGCAGGCGCGCGGCGTCGACAAAGACAAGCGCGACGACCTGAGGACCGATGCCGCACCGCAGCCGGATCCGCCGCGATCGCCGCCCTTCATCGATGTCGGACAGCTACGCAGCGTCGAGGGCATGACACCGGAAATCTTCAGACGGCTGAAGCCGTTCGTCACCGTCTACAGCAAGGATGGCCGCATCGCACCCTGGGCAGCCCCCGACGAGGTGCTGCTGGCGATCCCGAACATGACCCGCGGCGACATCGGCCGACTGCGCGACGCGCAGGGATCGCGCAAGGCATTGGAAGCGGCCATGGGCACTATGTCCGAACGCGTCGGCTCGTTCATAGCAGACGCGCCGGGACCGGCCTTCGTTGTTTCCGTCGCGGCGCGCCGCGTGGGCGAGCCTTTTGCCGCGGGGAAAGTCTACGTGATTGCCACCGGTATAGACACCGAGGCGCCCTATCGGCTGCTCGCCGAGCAACCGTTGGGCTCGGCCGAAGTAAAATTCAATAAAGTCGGTATGTAGCCATGAGCGAAGGCGTCTCGGTGACCTTACGAACCTACTTCGATTGGTGGCTCATGCAAGTCGCGCGCGCCGTCACGCCGCGCAGCGACAGCGCGTCTTCGTGGCGGATACTAGCACGCCAGACCGAGCAGGGACTGGAGGTCTACCTCCGCGCCGGTTCCGGCGAGAAGCTGGTCGGCGTTTTGAAGAACGACGCCGGCGGCGATCAGCTACGCGCTCTCACGCGCTCGGTCGGCAACGGCGGCGAAGAAACGCTGGTCCGGCTGTCTTCGGATGAGGTCGTCGAACGCGTCATCCAGATACCCGCGGCGGCGAGGGACGTCGTTGGGCCCGTGCTGCAGAACCAGATCGAGCGACTGGTGCCGTGGCCACAGGACGAAACCTGCTACGGCTTTCGCGTCATCAGCGACGACAAGGCGGAAGGCGATCAGCTCGACATTCAGCTGGTGGCGACGACGCGCGGAATTCTCGATGAGGCCCTACAGCGCGCGCGCAGCATAGGGTTGTCGCCATTCGCAGTCGACTATGCCCCTGGCGGCGCGTCGCCCCCGATCGAACTGATGTCGCTTAAGGCCGATCCGGTGCAGCGGACGGCCAAAGTCTTGCAGCGCTCGCTCGCTTTGGCGCTCGTCGTCAGCGTCGTCGTCAGCGCTTTCGGCCTCTATCTGATGTGGGGCCGCTACGGCGAGAACGGCGAAATTGTCAGCAAGCTCGAAGCCGCCAAGTCGCGCGTCGCCGAGGTCAAGCGTCTCAACGAAGAGAATTCGCAGCTGCGCCAGCAGCGCGAGCGCCTCGTGCGACGCAAGATCAATGAGCCACCGGTCATCGTGCTGATCAACGCGGTCAGTCGCGCGCTGCCGGACACCGCCTATCTGACCGAGATCGAGATCCACGGCAGCGATGCACGCATCGTTGGAAAATCGAATGACCCGACAGCGCTCATTACCATGCTAGAAAGCACGCCGGAGCTGGCCGACGTCCGCTTCGCGGCGCCGACGACGCGCGAGCAGGGCGAGACGCTCGGCACCTTCTCTATCATCGCCCGTGCCGAGGGCGCTCCAAAAGAGGAGAAGCAGCCGTGAAGATGCAGTCCGGCTCAGCCGCCGTACTATCGATCGGCATCCTTATCGCGGCCGTGGCGCTCATGCTTTTGGCGGCAGTGATGCCGTATCTCCAGCTCGGAGAGGTCGAGCAGACGCTCGAGCAGAACCAGCACGAGCTGCTCGGATTGCGCAATCAGATTTCGCAAGAGGGTGAGCTGCGCAAGGAGAACATGTCCCTGGCCGCCGTCGACGAGAGCGCCAGCCGTCTGCTGCTCGAAGGCGAGACCATCGGCATCGCCGGAGCTAATCTGCAGAAGCTGCTGAGCGGCCTTGTCGCCGAGCACGGCGGCGCGGCGTCGAGCATCCAGATCCTTCCACCCAAGGATGACGGCAACCTCGTCCGCATTTCGATGAGCCTGTCGATCAGCGTCAATATCGACGGGCTGCGCGATATCCTGCACGCCTTGGAGACCGGCGCTCCGCTGCTCTTCATCGACGATCTGGCCGTGCACTCGAATATGGACGGCTTCGGCGCAGCCGACCTGCATTTTATGGGGCCGCTCGACGTGACGCTGCAAGTCAGCGGCTACGCGAGCGGACATGAGGGCTCGTAATGCTGCTGAAGTATCGCCCTTACCTCATGATCCTCGTTGTCATCGCCCTTGCCGGTCTCGTCTGGCTGGACAATCAGCCCGAGCCCGCTCCGGTCGTAAAGACCGCAGCCGTCACGGAAGCAGCGCCCGCAACGGATTCATCCGCCGTCATGCAAGGCGAACCTCTCGAAATCGGCGAGGGAGCCCAGAGCGAACCCGCACCCGATGCAGCCACCGGGCTCGCCCTGGCCAATCCGCTGTCTTCACTCGCCAAGGAGGAGGTCGACGACTGGGTGGCGCGCCCGTTGTTTGCGCCCAGCCGCAAGCGGCCCCCCGAACAGGCCGGCGTCGCCACCGCGCAAGCAGCACCGGCGCAGGTCGCAAGCTATGAGCTGCTCGGCATAATGCGTGAAGGCACCCACGCCTTGGCCCTGCTGCGTAACAAGGTCGATGGCGCGAGCCTCCGCGTCGAGATCGGCGATGTGGTCGGCGGCTGGCGCATTGC
>CALRVN010000156.1:0-8802 GCA_943371625.1 Hyphomicrobium sp. CS1GBMeth3 | reverse complement strand
GCCCGAGCTGGCGCATGGAGCGGGACTTCGGCTCGATCGGACACCCAGCGGTCGTCGGGACGATCGCCCAGATCGGCGATTTCGCGGTCGCGATCCCACCCTACTCGGGGATCAACTCCCGAGGGGCCTGGCACAGCAAGGAGCTGTATGCCCAGGGCACCAATCGCTTGGTTTGGAGCGTCGCCGGGAAGAAAGGACTGCGCTCGGAGATCGCGGCAACCGCAAGCGGCGATGGCGGATCGCAACCGGTTACAACGGCGGCGTCTATCTCCTGCACTGGCGTCTTCTGCGTCGCCTCGCGCGCGGACCTGCTCGCATTGGCGCGAGAGTGGAGGGCGATGCTGGCGATCGGCGCCGTGGCGGCGGCAATCGGCGCCTGGATGCTCGCCGACATCATTGTCGCCTGGATCAGAACGCGGTGGTCGTTCGCCGAGCGCTTCAGGCGCGGCATGGGTTCGAAGTCGATCGTGCTCGTCTACCAACCTATCGTCGACTTGAGGACGAACGAGGTCGTCAGTGTCGAAGTGCTGGCGCGCTGGCGCGACCTCGACGATTCCATCGTGCAGCCGAGCCGCTTCATCCCGCTCGTGGCGCAGCTCAAACGAACGCGGCAATTCACCCAACTCGTGATCGAGTCTGCATACGATGAGCTGCGCACGCTTCCTGCCCGAAAACCGCCGCTGCAGGTCAACTTCAATGTGTTCGCGTGCGATTTCGACAGCACGCTGATCCTGCAGTGGCTGAAGCGGTTCAGAAGCGATGCGCGCATGCGCGTCGCCGTGGAGCTGGTCGAAGAGCAGGACGTCGACCTCGCGAATGCGCAGCAGGCGATCGAAGTGCTCTCTGATGCCGGCGTGCCGACGTACATCGACGACTTCGGGACCGGCTATTCAAATCTCGCGCGCGTCGCGCGGCTCCCGGTCGAAGGCGTGAAGCTCGACCGGTCGTTTGCGATGTCGCCTCCGGACAGCGTGATGGGGCGGATGCTGTCGCAGGTCATCGAGCTTATAAAGGCGTCGGGGCGCGTCATCATCGTCGAAGGCGTCGAGACCATGACGCGGCTGAACCTTTTGAGGGCAACACAGTCGGTGGATCTCGTGCAGGGCTATGCGATCGCAAAGCCGCTTACGATCGACGAACTGAGAGAATTTCTCGCGCAAGGCAGGGCGGATACCGCTTCTCCGGCCACTGTCGCGGACCCGGCACATCACCGGCGCAAAGCGGAACCGGTCGCACAGTGACCTCGCAAGAGCTTAGGGTCGGGCGCCTTGCGCAACCGGACCTGCCATCGCGATGACGACCAATTTCTACGTGCACGCCGAGAAAGGCACATTGCGCTGCGCATTTTCGCAAATGTCTGCGTTGCCAGCACAACAGCGCATTAAAGCCGGTATGCGACGACGGCGGGCGATTAGTCCGGCCAAAGCGACAACATGACAACTCCAGTCCTCTGACCGGGAGAAACCGACGTCAAAGGAGAGCAACATGTCGACCAATCTGGTGGCCGCTGCCACCAAGCTTATTACCCCGGAGCTGATGTCTCGGATCGCGTCGATGCTCGGGATCGACCAGTCCGCGATCGAGAAGGCAATCAGTGCGGGCATACCGGGCGTGCTCGCGGCCTTCACATCACTCGTCGGTAGACCGGGTGGGACAGCAAGACTTGCAGATGCGGTGACGCAGCAGCAGCCGGGCGCGCTGGCAAACCTCGCCGGCGCGGGAGTGGCGGGGCAGAGGGACATGGTCGACAGCGGGCTCGGCACGCTGGCGTCCCTACTCGGAGGCAGCTCAACATCGACCCTGGCGCAGGCGATCGGTCGCTATGCCGGCATTGGCGAAGTGGGATCGAAGGGCCTGCTCGGATTGCTCGGGCCGCTGGTGCTCGGCGTTCTCGGACAGCAACAGCGTGCGAGCGGGCTTGATGCGTCGGGGCTGGGGCAACTGCTCCAGTCGCAGTCGGGCAATATCATGCGCGCGATGCCGCAGGGTTTTGCCAGGCAGCTCAACGAGGCCGGCATCGTCGATACGCCGGTAACGAGCATGACGAGCAGCAGCCGACCGCGCAGCGAATCTGGAGCGGAGAGGAACTGGGTGATGCCGGCGCTGGCCGTTCTCGCCCTTCTCGGACTCGGCTGGTACATGTTCGGTCGCAACCACGAGCAGAACGTCGCGACGGCGCCGCCGGCGACGACGTCGGATCAGACGGGGCATCCGCTGATGGTATCCGAAGTGGAGGCGGCGCAATGGATCGGTCGCCCGGTGTTCAACTCCGATAACGTCAAGGTCGGAGAGATCGTCGAGATCAATCGCGGCCCGGACAACCGCGTTACCGACATCATCTTCGATAGCGGGACGGCGATGGGCATGGGCGCGGTGCGCTATCGGGCGCTGGCCAATCAATTCCGCGCGGTAAGACCTGACGCGGTGACGTTGTCGGTGAAGGAAGCGGAAGTAGCTACGGTTCCGTCACCGCATCCTTAGCGCACGAAGGCGCAGCTCGGACCTCCGGCTGCGCCCGACTTTCTCAGTGCATTGTGCTTGGACGGCTCGCGGCGAAGACCGCTTCCGCGAGCTTGGCAGGATCGCGCTCGCCGGCCGCAAATGCGCGGCCTATGAGTTCGGCGAGCTGATGGACGGTAAGATCGACGTTCTTGGTGGCTGCGAGGCCGAGAACCTGGTCGATGGCTTTCTGCAGGATGGCGAGATTGCCCGGAGATACGAGCGGGGGAAGCATAGAAACTCCTAGCGTCGGCGGGGCGCGACAATGCGCTGTTGCATTGCACAACAACTGGCGGAAATAAGGAGTTCCGTCTGCGACGTTGTGGCAGGCGCCAGATCAGTGCTCGGTGAGGGCGTGGGCGATGACCTTGCGCATCACGCTCGGCACGGCCGCGGCGTGCAAGTCTCGGCGCGGGATCCACTGACAGCGCTCGGGCTCGGCCCAGAACGTCAGTGAAGCGCTCGTCGGGACAAGCGCGCGATAGACGATCACCTCGAGGCGGAAGTGGGTGAAGACGTGCACGACGGTGCCCGGGACGGCCCACCAGTCGGCGCGGATCGGCGCGGCGCGCAAAGCCTCCTTCGCCGGCGGCAGGAGATCGCCCCACGCGGTGCCCGGAACTTCGAGCATGCCGCCGAGCAAACCTGCTTCGGGACGCTTGCGCAGCAGCACTTGGCCATCCTCGCGCAGAGCGACGAAGGCGAAGCCGACGCGCTGTGGACGTTCGGCGCGCTCGAGGCGCATCGGCAGTTGCGCAGCGATGCCGTGCGCGGAGGCGGCGCAGTCATGCTGCACCGGGCAGACGAGACATGACGGACGCCGCGGCGTACAGATGCCGGCGCCGAGATCCATCATCGCTTGCGCGAAGTCACCGGCGCGGCGCTCGGGTGTGAGCGTCGCCGCGAGACGCTTCAATTCGGACTTGGCGGTGGGCAGAGGCTGGCGCACCGAGAAGAGGCGCGCGACGACGCGCTCGACGTTGCCATCGACGGGTGTCGCGGAAGCGCCGAAGGCGATGGCGGCTATGGCGGCAGCGGTGTAGGGCCCGATGCCCGGCAGCTTCTGCAGCTCGGCCGTGGTCGATGGAAATTTGCCGCCAAGCTCGCTCGATACGGCGATGGCGCACTTATGCAGGTTGCGCGCGCGGCTGTAATAGCCGAGCCCTGCCCACGCGGCGAGCACATCGTCGAGCGGCGCCGCGGCAAGCGCATCGACGGTCGGCCAGCGGGCGAGGAACTTGAGGTAGAATGGGATGACGGCTTTGACGGTCGTCTGTTGGAGCATGATCTCGCTCAGCCAGACGCGGTAGGGGTTGGCGCGCTTGCCGGGCGCGACGCGCCACGGCAGATCGCGACGCTCCTCGTCGTACCAGGACAGCAGGGCGTCCACCGTGTCGGGGCCTGCCGGCCGAAGCGGCAGTTGCTTTCTCGCAACAGCAGTCAAGGGATCATCTCCCGGCGCCCGCGAATCGATCCCTCGATGGTAAGCGTCGAGTAGTTCGCTGGAAACTCTCCACGTCGGTATATCCCCCCATGGCCACCAACGCCGCCCGATTTCGCTCGCCGTCACCCGCGCCCATGCGCCCCAAGGGCTACATCTCGGCGAAGGCGTTGGGCAGCTATGTGCCGAAGCTGACGCACAAGGCGTTCGAGAAGTACGGCTTTGCGGCGGCGGCGCTGATCACCGACTGGGCGGTCATCGTCGGCAAGGACATGGCCGCCTATACGGCGCCGGAGCGGCTGAAGTGGCCGCGCGGGGTCGGGCTGGGCGAAGATGTCGACGAGGCTAGTGCTGGACGTCCGGGGGCGACGCTGATCGTGCGGGTGGAGCCGGCTCGGGCGCTCGACGTGCAATACAAGGCACAACAGCTGCTCGAGCGCATCAACGGGCACTTCGGATACCGGGCCGTCGTCGAGCTGCGCATCCTGCAGGCGCCGCTGGCCGAACGTGCCACCGCGACCCCTGCTCGCGAGGCTCCGCGTGCCGCGATGGCAAGTCCGCCGCTCGAACTGGCCGGCATCGGCGATGAACGGCTGCGCCGGGCGCTGACGGCGCTCCAGTCCGGCATGGCGCGGCGCGGCCAAACTCGCTGACCTCGCTGGCCGTTTTGCGCCGCCGGGAGCCCATCTGGCACGTCAACAGCGCATTAAGCTTCCTTCACTTGGAGGCAGCCGCGTTTTGCCTTATTCCGACGCTCGGGAGCGTGCTAATCGGGTCTTGAGCCCGGGGCCGCCAAAGGCGCATTTCGGATCTACTCGCAAGGAGCTCTCCAGTGTCCGCATCGAAGTTTCCATTCGGCCGTTTTGAGCTGTCGCGGCGCGGCGCGCTCGCCCTCATCTGCGCCGGCGCCTTGGGCGCTGCTGCAGCGTTGCCGGTGGCCGCACAGCAGCCGTCGAAGGGCCCGTCCGAGGTTCCGGTCGAAGAGCTGATGAAACCGGTCGGTCTGCCCGACCTGGGACTCGGCCCGGCCGATGCCAAAGTCACGGTCGTCGAGTACGCGTCGATGACGTGCGGCCACTGCGCCCACTTCACCAAGGACGTTTGGCCGGGCTTCAAGAAGAAGTACGTCGACACGAACAAGGTGCGGTACATCTTCCGCGAGTTCCCGCTCGACAACCTTGCTGCAGCAGCTTCGATGCTTGCGCGCTGCACCGGCCCGGAGAAGGCCTTCCCGCTCATCGAGGTTCTGTTCGAGAAGCAGAACGACTGGGCGTTCGGAGAGGGCAATCCTGTGCCCCGCCTGTTCGAGATCGCCAAGCAGGCGGGCTTCACGCAGGAATCATTCGACAAGTGCCTGACCGACCAGAAGCTGCTGGACGAGATCACGGCCGGGCGCACGCGCGCGTCGGAAGTGTTCGGCGTTGCTGCCACGCCGACGTTCTACATCAACGGCAAGAAGCTCGACGGTTCGCCGACGATGGAGAAGTTCGATGCGATGATCGAGCCGCTGCTGGCGAAGAGCTGAGCTGAAGCTTTGAAGAAGCGAACGACGTGAAGAAAACCGGCGTCCTCGTCGCGCTGCTGCTGCTGACCTCGCTCCCTGGGTGCGGGGGCGGCACGCTTACGAACACCGCGGCGCTGACGCCGGATCAATCCAGCGCCGGTGCGGGGTCTGCGTACCCCTCCACGGAAGACCAGGCCAAGGCCGGCCCGGAGCGGTTCAACCCGTTTGCCGACCCGACCGAGAAGCCGGTGGGCGGCCGCGAGGTCATCGAGAACCCGACGTTCGCAGACGTGATGCAGCCGGGACCGCTGCCCGAGATGTCGTTCGGGCGGCCGGACGCGCCGGTCACGATCGTCGAGTACGCCTCGCTGACGTGCCCGCACTGCCGCAACTTCCACCTCACCACGTATCCGAAGTTCAAGAAGGAGTACGTGGATACCGGCAAGGTCCGCTACATCCTGCGCGAGTTCCCGATCGGCAAAGCGTCGGGTGCCGCGACCGTTGCCTTGCGCTGCGCGCCGCCTGACAAGTATCTGACGCTGTTCGGCAAATTCATGGAGCAGCAGCCGACCTGGGTGTCCCAGGAGGTGCGGCTTGATCAGATATTCAACGTCGCCGCGCAAGTGGGGATGACGCGACAGCAGTTCGATGCCTGCCGCGAGAATCAAGCCATGATCGACGGGCTGAAGTGGGTCAAGGACCGCGGGCGCAAGCTCGGCATCGTCGGTACTCCGAATTTCTTCGTCGGGGACAAGCTCGTAAAGAAAGAGCTCTCGATCGAGGACATTCGCGTCATGGTCGATCCGCAGCTCGCGGGCCGGGCCACGGCATCGGCAGCAACGCCGCGCTAGTTTCGCCGGCGACCCGCTTGCAGCGAGCGGCGCGGATGACCCGCGCCGAGGAGTCGCCATGAAGATCACCCGCCTGAGGCTCTTGGGCTTCAAATCCTTCGTTGAGGCAACAGAGCTGGTCATCGAGCCGGGGCTGACAGGCGTCGTCGGCCCGAACGGGTGCGGAAAGTCGAACCTGCTCGAAGCGCTTCGCTGGGTGATGGGCGAGACCTCGCACAAGAGCATGCGCGCGGCGGCCATGGACGACGTGATCTTCTCGGGCACCAACGGCCGCCCGGCGCGAAACTCCGCCGAGGTGACGATCTTCCTCGACAACACTGCTCGGCTGGCACCGGCTGAGTTCAACAATTCAGATCAGATCGAGATCACGCGGCGCATCGAGCGCGAAGCCGGCAGCGCCTATCGCATCAACGGGCGAGAGGCGCGGGCGCGCGACGTGAAGATCCTGTTCGAGGACGCGGCAACGGGCGCGCGCTCGCCGGCACTGGTGCGGCAGGGCCAGATCGGCGAGATCGTCAACGCCAAGCCGGAGCAGCGGCGGCGCATCCTGGAAGACGCGGCAGGCATTGCGGGGCTGCACAGCCGCCGGCACGAGGCCGAGCTGCGGCTGAAGGCGACAGAGAGCAATCTCGAACGGCTCAACGACGTGCTGGGGCATCTCAACAGCCAGGTCGAGAGCCTGAAGCGGCAGGCGCGCGCGGCGCGGCGGTACAAGGAAATCTCGGAGGAGATCCGGCGCCAGGAGGGGCTGCTGGCGCATCTCTCGTGGACGGACGCGCAGGCGCAGGTCGACGGCGAGGAGACCCGCCTGCGGGACGCGCTCGCGACACTCGCTCAGGCGACCGAAGCTGAATCGCAGGCGTTAGCGGAAGAAGCTCGCTGCGCCGAGCGCATGGACCCGCTGCGCGAGGAAGAGGGCAAGCGGGCTGCCATCCTCGGTCGCTTCCGCATCGAGCAGGAGAATTTCGAACGCGAGGCGCAACGCATTGCCGAGCGCGAGAAAGAGCTGAGGGCGCGGGCGGAACAGCTCGCGGCGGACAGCGGCCGCGAAGAGGCGCTGATCTCGGAAGCGCGGCAGATCCTCGCCGACCTCGGCACAGAGGCTGAGAAGCTTGCTGCCGCCGAGGCTGCGGCGGGCGAGACGGAGGAGACGGCGCGCGAGCGGCACGAGGACGCGGTAGAGGAGCTGCGCGAAGTCGAGGCGCGGCTTGCCGAGCTGACGACCAAGGTCGCGGAAATGCGGGCGCGGCGGCAGAACGTCGAAGCCAACATCGAAGAACGCGAGAACGCCGTCGCCAAGCTTACGCGGCAGCTGGGCGAACTCGATGCGCAGACGCGCGAGATATCGGGGCGTGCACCCGACGCGCAAAAGCTGCAGCAGATCACCGAGGCCGGGCAGCAGCTCGCAGGGCAGATTTCGAAGTTCGAGGTGCAGGCGCTGGCGGCGGAGGACAACGCGCGCGTTCTCATCACGGCTGCCGATGCGGCGCGCGAAGAGAGCAACAAGGCGCGCTTAAGGCTTGCTTCGCTGCGCACCGAGCGCGAAACGCTGATCAAGTTGCTGTTCGGCGCGCGGCCGAAGGAATATCCGCCGATCGTCGACCGGCTGCGGGTTGCACCCGGGTTCGAGGCGGCGCTCGGCGCGGCTCTCGGAGACGATCTGGAAGCGCCGGCGGTCGCGGAAGCCGCCGTGCACTGGCGGCACGTGGAGGTGCCGCGCTCCGACCCCGCTTTGCCGGCCGGCGCCGAGCCGCTCGCCAAGCATGTCGAAGCGCCTCCTGAACTCGACCGACGTCTGCGCCAGACAGGCATCGTCGCAAGCCGCGAGCAGGGACTGCAGCTGCAGCCGGGGCTGAAGCCGGGGCAACGGCTCGTCACGCGCGCGGGCGATCTGTGGCGTTGGGACGGATTCACGGCAGCGGCCGAAGGCGCCACTCCGGCGGCACAGCGGCTGGCGGAGCGGAACCGGCTGTCGTCGCTCGAACTGGAAGAGGCGGAAGCACGCACAGCGGCTGCCACCACGGCAGATGCGGAGCGGCTGGCCACGGAAGCGCTCACAGCCGCGCGCGGCGAAGAGCAGCGCTTGCGTCAGCTCGGCCGCGAGGCGCAGGCGATGCTGGCGAAGACGCGCGAGAGCCTCACCGCGATCGAGCGCGCGGCGCGCGAGACGGAAAGCAAGCTTGCGGCCGTTTCGGGCGCAAGGGCGCGGGCCGAAGAAGATCTGAAGCTGGCGCAGCAGGCGCTGGAGGCGGCCGAGGCGGCCGTCGCGGAACTTCAAGCGGAGGAAAACCCGGAGCCGAAGCTCGCCACGGCGCGGTCGGAAGCGGAGATGCGGCGCATAGCGGTTGCGGAGGCGCGCGGTGACCTTGGCGACATCGAACGCGAGCGGCGCGCACGCACAGAACGCAGCGCGGCCATCGGTGTCGAACGCGAGCGCTGGACGACGCGCTCGTCGGGCGCAGAGCGGCAGATCGAGACGCTGAAGGCGCGGCTCGCCGAGACGCGCA
>CALRVN010000155.1:0-8839 GCA_943371625.1 Hyphomicrobium sp. CS1GBMeth3 | reverse complement strand
AGCTGTTAGTCGTTTTGCGTGTGCGTGATGCGGGGGCAAGTATCATTAGGGTTGAGCTTGGCGGGGGCGATTGCCGTCCTCGCACTTGCCGCCGTCGCCGCTGAGGCTGCAGACGAACCGCAATACGGATGGCGAGAGGTCTGGACCGGCGCCGATTCCTCCAGCCACGTCTGGCTTATGTACTCCGGCGCCACTGTCTCCCCTTATGGACACATCTACGCTGATGGCTTGCGCCTCCGCGCCGCCGGCGGCTACGGCCGCTACTCCTATGTTGGCGAGCGCCGCGGCGAGCTGGTCTCCTTCAATGCCCAAACGAGTTACGGCGAGGCGCTGGTCGGCTACCTGAAGAGCTTCGGCCCGCTCACCGCCAAGGCATTCATCGGCGTCGCCATGGTCGAGCACGAAGTGACCCCCTTAGACCCCGAAAATAATGTTCAGGGCCAAAAGGTTGGCCCGAAGATCGCGAGCGAGCTGTGGCTCAACATCGGCACTTCCGGCTGGTCCTCGCTCGACCTCTCCTGGACCACCGCGCACAACACCGCGGCAGCCCGCATGCGTAGCGGCTACCGCGTCTATGACGACATCTCCCTCGGCCTCGAGGGCGTCATCAACGCCAACGACCTCGGCGAAGACGCCCGCGTGGGACTGTTCGCGCGCTACGCCTGGACCGGCGGCGAGGTCTCGGTTTCCGGGGGATTCTCCGGCCGCTTTCTCGATGAGGCTAAGTCGCTCCGAGATCCCTACGCGACCGCCACCTGGCTCACCCAGTTCTAGATTCCCTTCGTCGAACGGTCGTCTTGCCGAAGCCCCAGCCTACGTCCGCTTCGGCTCGGAAAGCCGCTCGCCGCAGTGTCGCGCGTCCCCTCCGGCCGCCGCCTAGCACCCGTAGCGACGGAAACTGCGGCACCGCAGCAACGCCTTCAGTGTGCCACGATGACCTGCAAATAAAACGATTGTTCGTTTTGTTTCGTGCCTCCATAAGGCGACCCGAAACCAATTCTTCACCCGGCGACCCTGATGCCCAAGCTCAAACCAGCCACTCAGCACGCTCGCCGCGAGCACATCCTCGACGCTGCCGAGGTTTGCTTCGCGCGCACCGGCTTTCACCGCACCACCATGCAGGATCTCTGCAAGGAGGCCGCGATCAGCCCCGGCGCGCTCTACGTCTATTTCGCCTCGAAGGAAGATCTGATCGCTGGCCTCTGCGAGCGCGATCGCAACGAATTTGCCGACCGGTTTGCAGAGCTCTCTTCCGCACCCGACTTCATGAATGCGCTGTCCGACCTCGGCGATCACTATCTCACCGAGGAGCCTGCCCATAAGCGCACGATGTGCCTCGAGATCGCATTGGAATCGATCCGCAACCCGCGCGTGGGCGAGATGTATCGCTCGGTAGATCGCTTCGTCGAAGAATGCTTCGAGAAGCTGTTCACCCGGCTGGCTAACGAAGGCCGCATCGCGCCGGACTTGGATATCCCGACCGTCACCAAGCTCTTCTCGATGATCGGCGACGGCCTGTTCATGCGCCGCGCGCTCGATCCCAGCTTCAATTCTCGAGCCCTCATGCCCGTCGTCATGGAATTGATCGCCAATCTTCTCAACGTGCAGCCCCAGCCCGCCGCCGAACGACAAGTCGAGGCGAAGGAGAAGCCCCAATGAAAAAGTTGCTTCTCATCCTTGGCTCCGTCATCGCGATCGGAGCCACCGCCTTCATGCTCGCGCCGCATATGGTGCCGCAGCTCGTGCCCTACCTGACAGCCTTCACCGACTGGAAGACCGAGCATAAGCATGCCCGCAAGGAGCCGGCACCGACAGCGCCGCCTGCTGTATCTGTAGTGAAGGCGGCTCAGGTCGACTTCACCGAGCTCGTCACCGTCTCCGGCTCCCTCGTTCCGCGCGACGAGATCCTCGTCGCTCCCGAAGTCGAGGGCTTCCGCGTGCTCGATCTCAATGTCGACGCCGGCGACCGCGTGAAGCGCGGCGACGTCCTTGCGACGCTCGTGCAGGAGTCCCTCGACGCGCAGCTTGCCCAGAACGACGCCGCGCTCGCTCGCGCCGAAGCCGCGATATCGCAGACCGAGAGCCAGATCACTGAGGCTACGGCGCGTCTCACCGAGGCCAATGCCAACTTCGAGCGCGCCAAGCCGCTGAAGAACTCCGGCTTCCTCTCGGGCACCACCTACGACCAGCGGGAGATGGCCTCTAAGACAGCCGCAGCACAGCTCAAGGCTGCCGGCGACGGCTTGAAACTCGCCCAGGCTGAAAAGCTTCAGGTCGCGGCGCAACGCCGCGAGCTCAACTGGAAGCACGCCAGCACCGCCGTCACCGCGCCCGCCGATGGCCTTGTCAGCCGCCGCACCGCACGCATCGGCGGCATGGCTTCCGGCGCCGGTGAGCCGATGTTCCGCATCGTCGCTCGCAGCGAGGTAGAGCTCGACGCAGAGGTAATCGAGACCGATCTCGCCAAGATCCTCGCCGGTCAGAAGGCGCGTGTCGATGTTGCCGGTGTGGGCGACGTCGAAGGTACCGTGCGCCTTGTCTCGCCCGAAGTCGACAAGCAGACCCGCCTCGGCCGCGTGCGCATTTTCCTCGGCGACGATCCGCGCCTGCGCATCGGCACCTATGCCCGCGGCAACGTAGCGACCGCCAAGAGCCATGGCCTCGGCGTGCCCTCGTCGGCAGTCGTGTTCGATACCGACGGCGCCTACGTGCAGGTTGTCCGCAACGGCCACGTCGAGCAGCGCGATATCAAGACTGGCTTAGTTGCGCGCGGACTGATCGAGGTTCGATCCGGCGTCGCGGAAGGCGACGTCATCGTGGCACGCGCCGGCACCTTCCTGCGCGACGGAGATGCCGTACGCGCAGTCGTGCCCGATCCCAAGATCAGCGAGGCACGCTAACCAATGCGCCTGAATATCTCGGCCTGGTCGATCCGGCGCCCCGTACCTTCGATTGTCTTGTTCGCTGTGCTGACGCTACTCGGCGTCATCAGTTTCATGACGATGCCGGTGACGCGGTTTCCGAACATCGACATCCCGCTGGTCTCGATCACCATCGTGCAGTCGGGCGCTGCGCCGGCCGAGCTGGAAAGCCAGATCACCAAATACGTCGAGGATGCCGTCGCCAACATCACCGGCGTCAAACACATCATGTCGACCGTAACCGACGGCCAGTCGGTGACCGCCATCGAGTTCCGCCTCGAGGTGAACCAGGATCGCGCCGTCAACGACGTAAAGGATGCGATCGACAAGATCCGCATTCAGCTGCCGCGCGACATCAACGAGCCGATCGTCCAGCGCATCGACGTCGAGGGTCAATCGATCCTCACCTACGCTGCATCCTCGCCCGGCATGACGCTGCAGCAGCTCTCCTGGCACGTCGACGACGTGATCAAGCGCCAGCTCCAGGGCCTCAAGGGCGTCGGCCGCACCGAGCGCTACGGCGGCGTCGACCGCGAGGTGCGGGTGCTGCTCGACCCCGACCGGTTGCTGGCACTCGGTATCACGGCCGCGGAAGTGAACAATCAGGTGCGCTCGACCAACGTCGATCTCGGCGGTGGACGCGGCGAAGTCGGCGGCCAGGAGCAGGCTATCCGTACGCTCGCTGGGGCGCGCAAGGTGGAGGACCTCGCCAACACAAAAATCGTCCTGCCCGGCGGACGCCAGATCCGCCTCGCCGATCTTGGCCGCGTCATCGATGACGCCAGCGAGCAGCGCTCGTTCGCGCGGCTCAGCGGTGAGCCAGTCGTCACCTTCTCCGTCTTCCGCTCCAAGGGCTCGAGCGAACTCTCGGTCTCGGACCTCGTCACCGCCAAGCTGGCCGAGCTGCAGACCCAGTATCCCGACATCCACCTGACCAAGATCGACGACGCCGTCGCCTATACCCGCGGCAACTACAAATCCGCGATGGAGACGCTGATCGAGGGCGCGGTGCTCGCCGTCCTCGTCGTGCTCGTCTTCCTCCGCAACGTCCGAGCGACCCTCATCGCCGCCGTGGCGTTGCCGCTCTCGGCCATCCCCACGTTCTGGGCGATGCACCTGATGGGCTTCTCGCTCAACCTCGTCAGCCTGCTTGGCATCACGCTCGTCACCGGCATTCTCGTCGACGACGCCATCGTCGAGATCGAGAACATCGTGCGCCATATGCGCACCGGCAAATCGCCCTATCGCGCCTCGGTCGAAGCCGCCGACGAGATCGGCCTCGCCGTCATCGCCATCTCCTTCACCATCGTCGCGATCTTCTCGCCCGTCTCGTTCATGGGCGGCATCGCCGGCCAGTATTTCCGCCAGTTCGGCCTCACCGTCGCTATCGCGGTGCTGATCTCGCTGCTCGTCGCCCGTCTCGTCACCCCGATGATGTGCGCCTACCTGCTGCGCCCGGTGCCGCACGAAGAGGAGGGCAACGGGCTCATCATGCGCGCCTACACCGGTTTCCTCAGCGCAACGCTGAAGGTTCGCTACCTGACACTGGTCGCCGGCCTCGGCCTGTTCGCCGGCTCCATCTACGCCACGAGCCTGCTGCCGACCGGCTTCATGCCCGACGAGGACACCTCCCGCGTCGTCGTCTCCGTCGAACTGCCGCCCGGCTCGACCCTCGAAAACACGCGCGCATCGACCGATCACATGGTCGAACTCCTCAACACCATCCCCGAGGTCGAAAGCGTATTCGTGCTCGGCGGCGCCACCCCGACCGGCGGCCTCGAGGTGCGCAAGGCCTCGCTGTTCATCCACCTCGCCCCCAAGACCGAGCGCAAACTGGCGCAGAAGGACTTGAAGATCATCATCGCCGACAAGCTCGCCGACGCCCCCGACGTCCGCGTCTGGTACGTCAACGAGCGCGGCGAGCGCGAACTGTCTTTCTCCATGCTGTCCCACAACGGCGAGCATCTGAGCGACGCCGTGCGCAAGCTCGAAGGCGCGCTCCGCCAGGTGCCCGGCTTCAAGAACGTCGCCGCCGACGCCGCCATCGACCGCCCCGAGCTGCGCGTTACGCCGAAGTTCGACGCTGCCGCCCGCCTCGGCGTCGCGCCGAGCAAGATCGCCGAGACCATCCGCGTCGCCACCATCGGCGACATCGACGCCAACCTCGCCAAGTTCAATGCCGGCGACCGCCTGGTCCCCATCCGCGTGCAGATCCGCGAGGACGCCCGCACCGACATGCAGCGCCTGAAGAACCTGCGCGTCACCAACACCGCCGGCACCGCCATCCCGCTCTCGGCCGTCGCCGACGTCGAATTCAGCCGCGGCCCCAGCTCGATCAACCGCTACGACCGCGAGCGCCGCGCCGTCATCGGCGTCGATCTCGAATCCCGCTACGCCATGAGCGACGCACGCGAGAAGTTCCTCAAGGTGTTCGAGCAGCAGAACCTGCCGGCCGGCGTCCGCCTGCAGGCTTCCGGCGACGCCGAAATGCAGGACGAGGTCGCGACCGGCTTCATCACCGCCATGGGCACCGGCCTCATGATCGTCTTTGGCGTGCTCGTGCTCCTGTTCGGCTCTGTGGCCCAGCCGGTGACGATCTTGATCTCGCTGCCGCTGTCCTTCGGCGGCGTCGTCATCGCCCTGCTCGCCACCAACAACTCCGTCAGCATGCCCGTTTACATCGGCCTTCTGATGCTGATGGGCATCGTGACCAAGAACGCTATCATGCTCGTCGACTTCGCCGTCGAGGAGGTTGCCCGAGGCGTCCCGCGCATCGAGGCCGTGATCGACGCCGGTCGCAAGCGCGCCCGCCCGATCGTGATGACCACGTTGGCAATGGTCGCCGGCATGCTGCCCAGCGCCATGGCGCTCGGCGACGGCGGCGAGTTCCGCGCCCCGATGGCCATCGCGGTCATCGGCGGCCTGCTCGTTTCGACGGTGCTCTCGCTGGTCTTCGTGCCCTCGTTCTTCACCGTCATGGATGACGTGGGCTACTTCATCTGGCGCATCTTCGGCCGCTTCATCGGCCCCACCGACGAGTCGCCCGAGTACCTCGCGGAGCAGGCGCGAGAGCAGGCCCGCGCCCAATCTGCTTCAGCCTCACCCACGCACCCTGCCCCCGCGGAGTGACGGGGCCCACCCCCCAAAAGAAAACGGGCGCATCGTCAGATGCGCCCGCTTCAAATTCCGGCCATAGCCGCGACGGTTACTTCGTCGAGGCCGTCGCGTCGTGCTTGAAGAACACGTCGACGCGCATGCCCGTCAGCAGCGGCGGCAGGCCGTCGATATCGACCAGCGCCTCGAGCACCTCGACGTCGTTCGGACGGCGCGGGCCGCGCGAGACGATGTTCGGCTGCGACAGCGACTGGGCAATCGAGCCGACCCGGCCCTCGAAGTCCTGATCAGGATAGGCGTCGGCGCGTACGATAACGCGCTGGCCGACGTGGATCTTGGCTGCATCGCGCTCTTCGACCTCGGCGCGCACCTTCATCGCCGATACGTCACCGATCACGAGCAGCGTATTCTCCGGCGACGGCGTGGCGATCTCGCCTTCCTTGCCGGTGATGTTCAGCACCGTGGCATCGAACGGAGCGCGCACGCGCGTGTGCTCGACCCCGAGTTCGGTGCCGGTGAGCTCGGCGCGAGCAACCGCCAGCGCCGATTCAAGACGCGTAGGCAGCGGCATACCCGACTTCGCGTTCGTCGTGGCAAGCGCCGACTTCTTGTCGGCGAGCGTCTTGTTCGCATCCTGCAGCTTCGTGCGCGTCGTGTCGACGGCATCCTGTGCGCCGTTGCCCGTCCGCTTGGCATCGAGAGCGTCGTCGAATTCCTGCTGCGCGCCGAATACCGCCCGCTCTGCGGTGGCGACAGCATCTTCGCCGTTGCGACGCTCCAGCTGCAGGCCGCGCGCGTCTTCTTCGTTGCGCTCGCGAACGCGAACCTGTTCCTCGGCCTTGGTAGCCAGAACCTTGGTCAGCGCGTCGTCGTCATCGAGACGAACCAGGAGATCGCCCTTCTGCACCCGATCGTTCAGCGCCGTGGGGATGGCCACGATGCGGCCTGGAACCTCGGCGGAAATGCGCACCTCGCCGCTCTTCGGCTCGACGCGGCCGGTGGCCGACGCGGCCCAGGTCGGCTGCGGAATGACCGCTTCCTTCGTGCTGCCGGTCGGCTTGGAAGCATCGCCCGCGTTCGCCTGCGTGTTCTTCTGCTCGGCAACCGGTCCCCAGCTCACGCTGTTGACATAAAATCCTACGGCGACCGCCAGAATGCCAGCGACTGCCAGAGTAATAGCTGTTGGGTTGACCTTATTAAGCATGGGCCTTCCGTCTCTTTGTAAGATCTGCAATTTCCGGGGCATCGAGCCCCTCTGGCCGGCGCTCTTCGCCGACAATGCGTCCGTCTTCGATGCGCACAACACGATCGGCATAGCTGAGCGTGCGCGGATCGTGCGTAACCGCGAGGACGCTGCGGTGCTGCTCCTTGGCGATGCGTGCGAGCAGCGCCATGACTGCGTGACCGTTCTCGCCGTCGAGCGCGGCAGTCGGCTCGTCGGCAAGCACGATGGACGGCGATGACGCGATCGCGCGCGCAACTGCGACGCGCTGCTGCTCACCACCCGAGAGATTTCCAGGATAGCTCTTCAAGCGATAGGCGAGGCCGACGTCGCGCAGCACTTCTTCGGCGCGGTTGGCGGCTGCAAAGCCCTTCTGTCCGCGCACGTCGAGCGCGATGCGCACATTCTCCAGCGCCGTCAGCGTCGGGAACAGATTGTACGACTGGAAGATGAAGCCCATGTGCTTGCGCCGCAGCTCGGCCATCTCTTCCGCATTGAGATCGGTCGTGTCCGTGCCGGCAACCTTCAGCGTTCCAGACGTCTGCGTCAGGATGCAGCCGAGGATCGAGAGCAGCGTGGTCTTGCCGCTGCCGGATGGTCCCATCAGGAGCGTCAGCTCGCCAGGCACAAGCGTGAGGTTGGCGCCTTTGACAGCGCGCACCTTGCCGGCACCATGGCCCAGCTCTTTGACGATCTCGATGGCTTCGAGGACGGGCTCTTGACTCATCTGTTGAACACCGTTGCAGGATCGATCTTTGTGACTTTCACGATCGCAGAGAGGGCTGAGATGGCGCACATGCCGACGGTCAGCGCGAACAGCCAGAATGCCAATCCCGGCGTCATGACCATAGGCAAGGCCGTGTTTTTACTGAGCACGAGGATGGTGAGCGCAATGGATATGCCGAGGAGATACCCCACGACGGCGCTGATACCGGCCTGAGCCAGGATTACCTTGTGAATATATCCCGACGATGAACCCAGCGCACGCAGGGTAGCGAACTCGCTGAGGTGATCCTTTGTGCTCGAATAGAGAGTTTGGGCTACGATGACCGTGCCAACGAGGCTGCCGAGAAGTGCGCCGCCGATCAGCGCAACGCCGGCGCCGGTGCGGAACAGCCACTGCTTCAGGCTGCGGTCGCGGAATTCTTCGTGCGTCAGCACTTCGGCGCCCTCGAGCCGTCCGGCAAGGTCCTGACGGACCTTCTGGATATTGGCGCCCGGCTGCAGCTGCACGAGATAGAAGGTGGTGTTGTCGGTGTCGCCGAACAGGGCGCGCGAGCGGTTCAGCGTTGTATAGGCGTAGGGCGACTGCGTGAACGAGCGAACGCCGTCAGTAAGGGCGCGAACGCGCACGCGGCCATTGGCAATCTGAGCCGTGGCGCCGATGCCCGTGATTCCAAGCTCGCCGAAGTAGGTCTTGTCGACAGCGATGGCCTCCGGAGCCTTGATGTCTTCCCAGCTACCCTCGACGAGATCGAACGGAACTAGGCCGCCGTCCTCGGCATCGGTCCCGACGAGGACCACGCGTGTCGAGCCGCCTTCGGGCTTACGCCATTCGGCGAAGCGAACCACCAGCGGGATC
>CALRVN010000154.1:0-8861 GCA_943371625.1 Hyphomicrobium sp. CS1GBMeth3 | reverse complement strand
CCGGTATCGGGATGGATACCGAACCGCCGGCACAGCTCGCGCCGGTTGGCGCCCTCGAGCAGCGCCAGCCGCACGAACTCGTTCCTCTGCTCCATGATCGACACCTCTTGCCAAGGCATGGACGGCCCCTCGTGTTGCCAAGTCCATGCGATGATGACGTGTCGGCCATGTCCCCGAACACCCGTCGGTGATATGTCCGGGCTGAACACTTGTCCCGAGGACCCAACGGTCAGCAGTCTCCGACGCATGGACCGCAGCGCAAGCGTAGGCATGGGTCCTCGGGACAAGCCCGAGGATGACAGGATAGGCCGGGCCGCCATTGCCTTAAGGCGTGGTGCCCGTTGCCGGTGGCGGTGCAGGCTGCTTGGCCACAGGCTGCTGAGCCGCGGGCGCAGCTGCCGGCTTCGCGTCCGAACCCTCCCGCTGCCGCCTCTCGCCCGGCTTCACCGCTTCCTTGATCGCCCTGCCGGCGTCCGCAATCGGACCCTCCGGCAGCGTCTCCCAGAACGTCTTGTCGCTCATCCCCTTGTAGGGCTTGGCCTTGAACACCTTGCCCTCAGGATCGCGCGCGCTGGGATCGCCCGCCGGCAGTCCCGTAATCACGGTCTGGATGTCGTTGAGGATCACGTTGTCGTCGACGTAGTCGGCGTGCGTGTACTTGAAGAACTTCCAGTAGTCGTATTCCGGCGGTGTCTTGTCGATGACGAAGACGTTGTTGGCGCCGACGTACAGCGGATCGCCCCACGGCGTATGCCCGCCGGCGCGATCGTTGAAGCCGCGCAGGAACGACGACAGCCACAGCACCCAGTCGCCGCCGGACGTATAGATCGTCACGCGCTTGGCGAGTTTGCCCCAGGTCTGGATCTTCGCGTTGAACACCGCCGTAGAGACGTCCGGCGCCGCGAATACCACCTGGCCCAGGTGCAGGTCGCCCTCGCTCTGCCGCCGGCTGTCGAGGATGTCGCGGATCGAGCCCATCACGCGGATGAGCTGCTGCGAGCCCATGCTATGCGCGACGATGTCCAACGTGCGTATCGTGTTGTCGCGCAGGATGGCGGCGAGGAACGCCTGCAGCGAGCCTTCCGCTTCCTCGGCGTTGTCCGCGTCCTGCAGGTAGCGCAGCGACATGCGCACGCTCGGCCAGCTGAACATGTAGACGCGGCCCTTGTAGTCGGCACCGCCCGCGATGCGCGCTGCCGCCTGTATCGCCTCGTGGAATGAGTTGTTGTACCCGTGAATGACCAGCAGCGCGTGAGTAGCGTCTTCCGCCGCCGCGGAGTCGATGATGCGCACGTAGTTCTCGTTGCTGCGATCGATCGGATCGGCCAGCAGCTTGATGCGCGAGTTTGCCGCCCGCGCACCGCCGCGCCACGCACCTTTATAACTGGTGTCGCCGCGTCCCATCACCGACATGCGCGGATTAACCTGCACGCAGCCGAAGGCGATCTTGTCGCCGGGAGCGTTGCCGAACATGGTGGTCATGTCGCCGTCTTTGGCGATCAGCGCACGTGTCGTGGCGAACACGATGCGCACGCCGCCGCGCCGCGCCCGCCGCTCCGAACCGAACACGCAGTTCTTGGTTGTCAGCTCGCGCCAGCCGTTCTGGTCGTAGAAGTCCGACGCGACGATGTTGAACACCGCGCGCGCGATTAGCCCCCAGGCGACCTCGTTCTCGCTCGGCACCGGTGCACCGGGAATCCCCGCGGTGATGAGCTTGGTCATCTCCTTCTTGTTCTTCTCGAGCCGCGCCGCGAGCACGATCTCCGGCGGCGGCACGAAATTCGCGGGCGGCTTCAAGTCGAAGCGGATGTAGATCCCGCGCTGGCCGCCCTGGTACTCGAAGTTCATGTTGTGGAAGTAGTAGCGCGAGCCCCAGCGGCTGCCGGCACCCTCGGCGATGGTCTCAGAGCCTGAGTTGTGCACGTAGCTCAGCGTAAGCGCGCCGTACGACTGGTAGCCACGCGAGAACGAGCCTGCCGAGGATTCGCGCCCCGACACGCGGAATACGTCGATGCCCACGCGGCTCACCGCCGGGTTCTCGTATTCCTGCCACGTGAGATCTGACGGCTTCGCCTCCGGCGGCAGCAGCCCGGCAGGGAAGGTCATCTTCAACTGGATGACCGGGTTGATGACCTGCTTGAAGCCGATGAATTTGTAGACCGCGTCGTTGTTGTGCTTCAGCACATCGCACTCGGCCTCGGTCAGGACGGCCTGGTCCGTTCCGGGAAAATTGTTGGCGGCGCGGAAGTCGGTGATGGCCGCACGCAGCATCTTTTCATTCGCCCGCCCGATTTCGGCGGCCAGCATGCCCGAGAGGATCAGGTGCCGCTGCAGCTCCTTGTCCCGGAGCTGGATGTCGATGTCCTCGCCCGCCGGGCAGGCGGCCATCGCAGGTGATGATAAGGCAACTCCAACCAGGGCTACGGCGGTAGCCACCAGTGACGCAAAATGCCTCATGTGCAATCTGTCCCCCCGGAAATGAATGCACGGCCAACCTATGGCTCGCACACCTGGAGTGTCAATTTTCGCGCTAATACGCGCCGGCACCTTCTTCGCGCGAACCTAGAGCGGAAAAATGACAAGGGTGCTGAAGGTGTTGGCGCCCCGGTGCAGGAGGGTTGTAACGCGCGGCGCGAGCCTCCATAATTGGGCCGGGAGACTGGCGGCGGACGTATCCCTCGCCAACCGGGTCAGGTCCGGAAGGAAGCAGCCCTAACGATCAGGACGCGGGTCGTCCGTCAGTCTCCTATATATCTCTTCGGCGCTCGCGGTCATGCCGCAACCCTAGCCGGCCCCAGGCGTCATTCCCGTTGAGCAACTGGGCACCCGCAGCGCGCACCCATGGCCAAGAAATCCGATACGACGACCCCGACTGTGCCTGCCGGCGATGCCGCGGCGGCCAAGCCGTATGTCGTGCTGGCCCGCAAGTACCGCCCGCAGAATTTCGAGGACCTGATCGGCCAGGAGGCCATGGTCCGGACGCTGCGCAACGCCTTCGCCTCCGGTCGCATCGCGCAAGGCTACATGCTGACCGGCGTGCGCGGCGTCGGCAAAACCACCACAGCGCGCATCATCGCCCGCGCCCTCAACTACGAGACCGACACCGCCAAGGCGCCGACCTTCGACATGCCGGTGCTGGGCCGCCACTGCGCCGAGATCATGGAGAGCCGCCATCCCGACGTGGTCGAGATGGACGCCGCCTCCAACACCGGCGTCGACAACATCCGCGAGCTGATCGAAAGCGCGCGCTACAAGCCCATCGTCGCCCGCTTCAAGGTCTTTATCATCGACGAGGTTCACATGCTCTCCAAGGGCGCGTTCAACGCGCTCCTGAAGACGCTCGAAGAGCCGCCCGAGCACGTGAAGTTTATTTTTGCCACTACCGAGATTCGCAAGGTGCCGGTGACGGTCCTGTCGAGCACCCAGCGTTTCGACCTGCGCCGCGTCGACGTGCCGGAGCTTTCCGCCCACTTCGCTCGCATCGTCGACAAGGAAGGCGCCAAGGCCGAGCCCGACGCCTTGGCGCTCATCGCCCGCGCCGCCGAAGGCTCCGTGCGTGACGGCCTTTCGCTCCTCGACCAGTCGATCGCCATGGGCGAGGGCAACGTGCGCGCCGAAACCGTGCGCTCGATGCTCGGCCTCGCCGACCGTGGCCGCATCTTCGACCTGCTGGAGCACACCTTCCGCGGCGACGCCAAGGCCGCGCTGACCTCCCTCGACGAGCTGCACCGTGACGGCGCCGAGCCGGTTCAGCTCCTCGGCGATCTCGCCGACGCCGTGCACGCCGCCGCGCGCGTCAAAGCGGTGGGCGGCGAAGCCGGCAGCGAAGGCCTCAGCGCCGAGGAGAAACGCCGCGCATCCACCCTCGCAGCGCGCCTATCGACGCCACTCCTCTCGCGCGCCTGGCAGATGCTTCTGAAGGGCGGCGAGGAAACGGGGAAGGCCGCCAACCCGCGCGCCGCCGCCGAGATGGTACTGATCCGTCTCGCTTATACCGCCGACCTGCCGGCGCCCGACGATCTCATCCGCATGCTCGGCGGCGAGGGCGCGCTCGCCCGTAGCGGCAAGCCAGCACCCGCCGAAGGCGCCCCCGCTCGCGACGCTCCACTCAATAGCATCGAGCCGGCCGATCAACCCGCCGCTGCAATGTCCGCCGCCGCGAGCGCCACACCGATCCCGTTCGAAGCGCGCCCTGAGACCGACGACGACGGCCTGTTCGACGCCGACTACGAGGCTTCGCTCGACGAACTCGCGGGCGTCACCCCCACCTTGGCCGATCCGCGCTCCTTCGACGACGTGATCGCGCTTGCCGGCGAGCGCCGCGACATGATGCTGAGGGTGCACCTGGAAGACCGCGTCAGCCTCGTGAAGTTCGACGTCGCCGCCGGCTCCATCGACCTCTTCCTGCTGCCCGGCGCGCCGCCGCACATCGCCAACGAGCTGCGCGAGAAGCTCAACGCCTGGACCGGCCGCAAATGGGTGGTCGTGCTCTCGAACTCAGCGGGCGAGCGTCCGCGCGGCGAAGTGCGCCGCGAGCGTGAGGCCGCGGAGCTGGAAGCGCTCAAGGCGCACCCCGCCGTCCGCGCTATCTTGGAACAATTCCCCGACGCAAAGATCGACCCCGCCAACGTCCGACCACTGCTCGGTGTTCGCCACGACGAGACCGGCACCGGCTGACCCCACAATCTGGAGGCACGAGCGAATGAAAGACCTGATGGGCATGATGAAGCAGGTGGGCCAGATGCAGGCCCGCGTGCAGCAGATGCAGGAGGAGCTCGCCGCGCTCGAGATCGACGGTCAGTCCGGCGGCGGCCTCGTCAAGGTGACGCTCAGCGGCAAGGGCGACCTCAAGAAGGTCAGCATCGATCCCAGCCTCGCCAAAGCCGACGAGGTCGAGATCCTCGAGGACTTGATCGTCGCCGCCACCGCCGATGCCAAGGCCAAGCTCGACGCCCAGCTGGCTTCGAAGATGCAGGAGATGACCGGCGGTCTGCCGCTACCACCCGGACTGAAGCTGTTTTAAGCCCGTCACACCGAGGCCGTACCATGGCTCTGACCATCACATCGCCGGTGTTCGAGGATGGCGGCGAGATCCCGGCGAAATACACCTGCGAGGGCGCCGACGTTTCGCCCCCGCTCGCCTTCTCGGGCATTCCGGAGGGTACTCAGAGTCTGGTGCTGATCGTGGATGATCCTGACGCACCCGATCCCAAGGCCCCGAAGATGACCTACGTGCACTGGGTGCTCCTCGACATCCCACCCGACACGACCGGGCTCGCGGAGGACGTGTCCGAGCTGCCCGCAGGGACCAAGGAAGGCATGAACGACTGGAAGCGCACCGATTACGGCGGTCCCTGTCCGCCCATCGGTCGTCATCGCTACTTCTTCAAGCTATATGCCCTCGACACACTGCTCGAGCTGACCAGCCCCACCAAGACCGCTGTCCTCTCGGCGATGGAAGGGCACGTGCTCGCCGAAGCCCAGATCGTCGGCACCTACCAGAAGACCGGCTGAGCCAGGGCGCCATAAGAATGCGAGCTCTCTGTCATCCCGGGCGAAGCGAGCGTCGTGGCGGAGCCACGCTTTATGGACGCGAGCAAGACCCGGGACCCAGCGTAAGGAGTGCCGCAGGCACTATGGAGGCTTCCCCGAGTCTGACGCTGGATCCCGGATTGCCGCTCACTCCATTTCAGGGCATGGCTTTGCCATGACGTTCGCGGCCTCCGGGATGACGATACGGGGCGTTCTGCGCGCAGTTGGATTTGTGCTGGTCGCGCACTTGCCCGCACACGCCGCCGAGCCGCCGCGCGGCTTCGTCGACGTAAAGACCGTCATCCCCGATCTCGTTGTCGAGATGCGTTACACGACGGACCGCAATTTCGTCGGCCGCGTGATCCCCGGCTACAAGGCATCGCGCTGCCTGCTGACGCGCCCAGCCGTCAAGGGCCTGCAATGCGTCGCCGACGATCTGCGCCCGCGCGGCTTCGTCCTGAAAGTCTACGACTGCTACCGCCCGCAGCGTGCCGTGGACGCCTTCGTCGCCTGGGGTCACAACCTGCGCGACCAGAAAATGAAATCGCAGTTCTATCCCGAGGTCGATAAGCGCAACCTCTTCAGCAGCAACTACATCGCCTCGCGCTCCGGCCACAGCCGCGGTAGCACCCTCGACCTCACGATCGCGCCGGTCGCCGCCAAGGACACGCCCTTCGACCCGTCAGCCGCCGACGTCCGCGCCTGCGATTCCAAGGCCGGCACCCGCACCGATGACGGCAGCGCCGACATGGGCACCGGCTTCGACTGCTTCTCCACCCTGTCCCACACGCTGACCACCAAGGTCAGCGACAAGCAGCGCGAGAACCGGGCACTGCTGCGCAATGCCATGCGCGGTTGCGGCTTCTACAACAATCCCAGCGAATGGTGGCACTACACCTTCCGCGGCGAGCCCTACCCCGGCACATATTTCGACTTCCCGGTCGAGTAGCCGCAGGCAACTTAACAATTGTGCTGGCCGTTATGGCTTAGGACACCGGCGAGCTTAGGAAGCGGGACACCACTCCCCATGTAAGCTAGGCAACTGGCACGGCGTAAAAACAAGGAACGGCAATATGGCTTTCGAGGACCTCAAGGCAGAGCTCGGCATTCTCTTCACGCGGATGCAGAACGAGCCGACCGACAAGCACGAGCTGTACCTTCAGTTGATGGAAAAGCTGAACGAGCTGCGCGCCTTCGGCATGCCGCTGCCACAGGACCTCGTCGCGATGGAGAAGGCCCTTGAGGCCGAGTTCGCCGCGGACAAGCGCGAAGCGGAAGAGTGAGGCTCGCCTCGCATTTTCCCCTGACGCGCCGAATGCATCCGGTGATCCGCCATGAAGCGTAAGCAGCTCAATTTCCCGCGCGGGTTTCGCGTCGCGATCGACGACAAGTGCGCGCAGGCTGCCCAGATGACGATCGCACCCGGCGGCAAGGAAGGCGGTCCCGACAACCGCCACCGCGGCGCCGATCAGTGGATGTTTGTCGTCGCGGGGCGTGGCGAGGCGAGGATCGGCCGTCGCAAGCTGCAACTCGCACCGGGAACTCTGCTGCTGATCGAGCGCGGCGAGAAACACGAAATCTGCAATACCGGGCGCGCCGACTTGAAGACGCTGAACTTCTACGTGCCGCCGGCCTACACCAAATCCGGAAACGAGCGCCCCGCCGGCAAAGCGTGACAGACAGCGAACTTTAAAGTCATGGCCGCGAAGGCGGCCACCCACGCAAGCCTGCCGTGGACTCAGACCGCATCAGTATTCGCCCCTTATCGTCTTCTCAATCATTGGGGTTAGTCCAACCGACATCACTTTGAACGGCGAGCCGTTAGCCCAGCCGTCGAAGTAAGCCAGGGCCGATTTCATCAGCCCAACCGCTTCTCTGGCTTCCGAAATGCTTTTGTAATCGTACATTTCTGCCTTGTTGGTCGATAGGATATAGCTGATCGTCCAACGAACCTCGGTAATCCCCTCGCTATTCGTCGCCTCTTCGAAGTTGGCGCTGAAGGGCATTTTCCGTCCGTGCCAATGCAGCACGAAACTTCGATGCGTTTCTACACCGCCGCGCGACTCGACAAAGATGCCTGCGTCGTCGCTCTCGAGGCACCGCGTGGTCTTGTTATAGCTGAACTTCAATTCCATAGTTTTCACTCGCAATCCCGAGCGCTCGCGCGTTCTCGTGGAAGTCAGCATCGATCACGCCCCAGCACGGGCGCGAACGTCAACAGCATTGTGGCTTGGCGGAAGGGCGGTGAGCAGGCCGCGCGCTAGACCTGCGCCTGTGGCGGCCGCACGGTCTTGGCCAGCGGCAGCGTCCGACGAAAGAATCCCCTCCCCCTGGCGGGGAGGGGTTAGGGGTGGGGGGATCGACGCTCAACCAAAGCGCAGTCCCTTGGCCTCACCCCCACCCCCTCCCCGTCGACCGGAGAGAAGTGGATTGGATCCGCTTGATCGAAAATCAGGGCGCTAGACCCGCGCCTGCGGCGGCCGCATCGTCTTGGCCAGCGGCAGCTTGCGCGCCGCCTTCAAACGCTGCGGACCGGTTAGGCACGCGCCGGTGATGTTGGCGAGGAACAGCCGCGCCGCGTATCCCCAGCTGTATTCGGCAGCTTTGGCAACGACGCCCGAGCGATCGATCTTCAACGCGCCGAGTGCCGCCTCCCGCAGGTCGTCCGACAGCACGCCCGTGACGCCATTCGTGATGATGTCCTTCGGGCCGCTCACCGGCAGCGCCGCCACCGGCACCCCGGACGCCATCGCTTCCAGCAGCACCATGCCGAAAGTGTCCGTGCGGCTCGGAAATACGAACACGTCTGCCGACGCGTAGCTTTCGGCGAGTGCTTCGCCCGTCTGCTTGCCGACAAAGGCAACGTCGGGATACCTCGCCCGCAGCTCTTCCAGCAGCGGACCCGAACCCACCACGACCTTTCGGCCCGGCAGAGCGAGGTCGAGGAAGCCCTCGATGTTCTTCTCCGACGCGATCCGGCCGATATAGAGGAACACCGGTCCCTCGCCGAACAGCCGCACCGGTCGCGGATGGAACAGGTCCGTATCAATTCCCCGCGTCCACGGCAGCACGCGCTCGAAGCCGAGGCTTTCCAGTTCGCGTCCGAGCGATGGCGTCGCCACCATCAGCCCCGCTCCCGCATTGTGGAAGCGGCGCAGCACCGCCACCGTCCACGGCGTCGGAACCGCGAACCGCTGGCTGAGATACTCGGGAAACCGCGTGTGGAAACTGGTCGTGAAGCGGATCCCGCGCGCTTTGCAATAGCGCCGTGTCATCCAGCCGATCGGCCCCTCGGTGGCGATGTGCACCGCATCGGGTCGGACGGACTC
>CALRVN010000153.1:0-8895 GCA_943371625.1 Hyphomicrobium sp. CS1GBMeth3 | reverse complement strand
GAACCAGCGCGGAGAGTGCGGCATCGACAGCTTGTCGGTGACGATCTTGTCGGTTGTTACATCGATGACGCAGCCACCCTCGGCGCGGCGATCGCGCCAGCCATTGACGACATCACTGCGGCTCGTGGCGGTGACGTGGGCGGGCTTTCCGTTGCGCATGGCGAGGCCATTGAGGTGGCAACGATCCTCGGCAGCCAGCTTGGAGATGAAGGGCGGCTTCCAGTAGGGCCTGAAGCTGTGGGTGACGCTCAAAGTGGCGAGGCACGAGTAGTGCGTGTTGACGAAGACGATGCGTCCGTCGTCCATCACAGCGATGTCGTGGATGTCGAGATCGCCGGTCGTGTGGGCGACGCGCGGCACGTAGTGGCGATCGGGGCCGCTGGTGGTCGCTCCGGGGGGCACGACGTTCTCGAAGCGCCAGACCTGAAAGATGGTAGCGACGAGCAGACGCTGCGGGTCGGCCCACAGCCCCATGGCGCGGGCGAGAAACCTCTCGTGGAACGCGACGCGGTTGTGGTCGTCGACGCCGACGAGGTAAAGCCGGCCGGACTGGTATGACGTGAAGGCGAGGCTGACCTTATTGCGCAACAGCCAGTCGGCGAGGCCGCGGCTGCACGAGATGCTCACGGGTGGCGCAGTGTCCTGAGGTGCGGCCTCGGGTTGCGCTGCCGGCGCCGGGGGAGCGCTATCGTTCTGAGACATCGTCCGCCCTCATCCCGCGCGCCCCGTCCGGCTCCGGCGGCTGGTGAGCCGGATTGGTAAATTCGGGTGTTTGTTAGTCGTTGTTTGGGGAGCTGTCGACTGGCGACCGGCTGGGCGTGGAACTGTCGCGAAGCGCCGACATAGCGTTTTGTCGCTTGAATTCGGGCAAATTACCCGAGATCGCTCGCGGTGCCTTGGCAACGGCGCGCAAAGATGGATCATCTCCGGATGCTGCAACGGATCAAACGCTGGGGCCGCGGGCCCGCCGACCTCAAGACCGCGCTGCTGGCGCGCATCGGGCTCGTGGCGGTGGGCTGTCTCATCGCCGTGGCACTGTTCGCGGTCTATGAGGCGCGGCGCGATGCGGTGGCGCAGGCAACGACTACTGCCAACGTGATCGGAAAGCAGCTGGAGACGCAGCTGCTGCGGATCTCGACCTCGATCGATCTCGAGAAGCGCTTTCCGGATTGGGACGTGGTGATCTCGGGGCTGTCGCTGGCGGGGCAATGCATCCAGATGCGCAACCCGCAGGGCGCATTGTTGCGCAGCCATTGCATCGGTACGCCGCGGTTCGAGGCCGGGGCGCCGGACTGGTTCGTGTCAGCGTGGAAGTTTCTCTACGGTTCGGACAGCGTTGTCGAACGGCCGGTGGGCAATCGCGGCACGCTCGTCGTCACGTCCGACCAGTCCACGGTGGCGGTGCGGGCCTGGAGCCAGGTGCGGCAGTTGACGGTTCTCGCGGCCCTCATCGCGCTGGTGCTTTCGACCCTTGTCTATGTTGCGATCGCCAGGGCGCTGACGCCGGCGCGGCAGCTCATCGACGGGCTGGAAAAGATGACGGCGGGGAGCTTCGCGATGCGGCTGCCGGCATTCCGGCTGCAGGAGCTGGACCACATCAGCAAGGCTTCGAACGCGTTGGCGGCCAAGATCGAGCAGACGCTCGGCGAGCGGGCCGACCTGACGAAGCGTCTGGTGAACTCGCAGGAGGAGGAGCGGTGTGCGCTCGCTCGGGAGCTGCACGACGAGTACGGGCAGAACCTTGCGGCGATCGCGGCGCTGGCGGCGTCGATCGAGAAATCGGCGGACGACATCGAGCCCGAGCTCGCGTCCGAGGCGCGAAGCATTGGCCGTATCGCCGGCAACATGATGCAAGCGTTGCGGGGTACGCTGTCGCGGTTGCGGCCTGTCGACGTCGACGACTTCGGGCTGGACGAGGCGCTGCGGCAGCTCGTGGACGTGTGGAACTCGCGGCGTCAGCCGACCACGCACTTCGCGCTGGACATGCCGGACGACATTGGGCCCCTGCCGGCCAGCACCGCCATGCATGTGTTTCGCATTGCCCAGGAAGGACTGACCAACGCCGTGCGGCACGCGGAGGCGAGCAGGGTCGATCTGCGGCTCGAGCATGTCGCGGCCGTGGGCGCGGAGAACGCGCGTGCCATCTGCCTCACCATCGAGGACGACGGGAAGGGTGGCGATCTTGCGTCGGAGCCACGCACGCCGGGGATGGGGCTGATCAACATGCGCGAACGGGTGGCGGCGCTGGGCGGCACGATAGATTTTCTGCATCCGCCCGGCGGGGGGCTGAAGGTTCAGGTGGTGATACCTGCTCCGGCGGCTGCAATCGAGGCGCGGCTGCAATGATACGGGTGATGCTGGTCGACGATCATGCCGTCGTGCGCGAGGGATACCGACGGCTGATCGAGAAGCACGGCGGCATTCTCGTCATCGCGGAAGCATCCGACGGCGCGAGTGCCTACTCGCAATACAAGACGCACCACCCAGATGTGGTCGTGCTCGACCTAAGCATGCCGGGGCAGGGTGGGATCGAAGTGCTGCGGCATCTGCGGCAGTGGGACGAGGCGGCCAAGGTGCTTGTGTTCTCGATGCACGAGAATGCTGCCTATGCGGTGCAGGCGTTCCAGGCGGGCGCGAAGGGCTACATTACGAAGAGCAGTCCGCCGGCGCTGTTGATCGACGCGATACGCGAGGTGGCGGCGGGGCGGCGGGCGATCAGTCCCGATGTCAGCCACGTGCTGGCGATCTCGCACCTGGACGGCGGCCAGGGAGCAATCAACGGTCTGACCGCGCGGGAGTTCGATATTTTCCGCATGCTGGCGGAGGCGAAGCCGGTCGAAGAGATCGCACGGACGCTGAACCTCAGCGCCAAGACGGTGTCGAACTACCATTACATCGTCAAATCGAAGCTCGGCGTGTCGTCAGACGTCGAGCTCGTCCATCTCGCGATCAAGTTCAAGATCATCGACGCGGCGTGAGGCGGTTTTCGGTTTCGCAACATTTGAATCAATGTCGCCGCGGGCGGATTTGAAGTTTTTGAAGGGGTGCGTCGGCATATTGCCCGCCGTGCTGGCCGGCAAGCGGCGCGGCTCGGTCGAGGGAGATCATCATGAGCGCGGGCGCGTCGGTCAAAGCGATGAATGCCGGGAACGTGCTGGAGCCGATTTCTGGCGCCGGCCTCCTGGAAGACCCGGCGCGCAACAAGGGCACGGCGTTTTCGCTCGAGGAGCGGCGGCAACTCGGGCTCGAAGGGCTGCTGCCCTACGCCGTGGAGAGCCTCGACCGGCAAGTCGAGCGCATCATGGCGCAGCTCGAGGCGAAGGATACGGACCTCGAGCGCTATATTTATCTTATCGGGCTCGCGGACCGGAACGAGACGCTGTTTTACAAGACGGTGATGTCCGATCCGGCGCGGTTCGTGCCGATCCTGTATGACCCGACCGTTGCCGACGCGTGCCTCGCCTTCGGTCACATCTATCGCCGGGCGCGCGGCATGTACATCACGCGCGAAATGAAGGGCCGGATGGCGCAGGTGCTGCGCAACTGGCCGGAGCGCGACGTACGCTTCGTGTGCGTGTCGTCAGGCGGCCGCATCCTTGGGCTCGGCGACATCGGCGCCAACGGCATGGGCATCCCGATCGGCAAGCTGCAGCTCTATACGGCGTGCGCCGCGGTGCCGCCGCAGCACCTTCTGCCGGTTTTGTTCGACATCGGCACGACGAACGCCGCGCTGCGCGCCGATCCACTGTATCTCGGTATGCGCGAGGAGCCGCCGACGTCCGATGAGCTCGATGAGCTGGTCGACGAGTTCGTCGTGGCGATCGACGAGGTATTTCCGGGTTGCTGCGTTCACTTCGAGGACTGGAAGGGCACCGACGCAATCCGCCTGCTGAAGCGCTACAAGGAGAAGGTGCTCTGCTACAACGATGACATCCAGGGCACCGCGAGCATCGCACTCGCGGGCCTGACGACGGCGCTGCAGATTAAGGACGCGCCGCTCGCCGAGCAGCGCATCCTGTTCTTCGGCGCGGGATCGGCCGGCATCGGCATCTCCGGCATGATCAGCTCGGCGACGCAGCTCAAGGGACTGTCGGAGGATGCAGCGCGCAGCCGCATCGCGATGTTCGACGTCAATGGCCTGATCGAGAAGTCGCGTACGGACCTGTCGCCGGATCAGCGCGTCTACGCGCACGACATGGCACCCTCGAACGACCTGGTTCAGACAATCAAGGCGTTCAAGCCGACGGTGCTGATCGGCGTCAGCACCAAGGGTGGCGCATTCACCAAGGAGGTCGTGGAGGAGATGAGCCGCCTCAACGACAGGCCGATCATCTTCGCGCTGTCCAATCCGACCGACAAGGCCGAGTGCACGGCGGAGCAGGCGTACACGTGGTCGAAGGGCAAGGCGCTTTACGCCGCTGGTGTGCAGTTCCCCAACGTCACGCTCAATGGCCAGACCTTCCATCCGGGGCAGGCGAACAACTTCTACATCTTCCCGGCTGTCGGCCTGGCGACCTTCGTCGCGCGCCCGCAGTTGCTGACCGACGCGTGCTTCATCGCTGCCGCAGAGGCGAGCGCCGACCAGGTCGGACCGGAGCTGCGCCGCAAGGGCATGCTGTTCCCGAGCCAGGACAACATCCTGGAGACAGAGGTGACGACGGCGACCCGCGTTGCTGACTTCATGTTCGACCAGGGACTGGCGACAGTGAAGCGTCCGAAGGATACGCGCGCGTGGGTCGAGGGGCAGCTTTACAAGCCGCGCTACTGAGTAAGGTGGGCGGTCATGCAGTATCAGCGTCAACCGGTCATAGCCGACGTTCCGATTGGGCTAACCGCGAGCGGCATCCGCCGCGAGTCCGACTCGATGGGCGAGGTCGACGTGCCTGCCGACCGCTACTGGGGTGCGCAGACGCAGCGCAGCCTCGTGCACTTTTCCATCGGCGATGACCGTATGCCGAAGCGCGTCTATCACGCCTACGGCTACGTGAAGAAGGCGGCTGCGCTGGTCAATGCTGCCGCCGGGCGGTTGCCGCAATGGAAGGCCGACGCGATTGTGCAGGCGGCGGACGAGGTGATAGCGGGCAAGCTCGACGACAGTTTCCCGCTCTACGTCTGGCAGACCGGGTCGGGTACGCAGTCGAACATGAACGTCAACGAGGTGATCGCCAACCGCGCGATCCAGCTCCTAGGCGGCACCATCGGCAGCAAGAGCCCGGTGCATCCGAACGACGACGTCAACATGGGCCAATCGTCGAACGATACGTTCCCGACGGCGATGCACATAGCGGCGGTGATCGAGCTGGAGCAGCATCTGCTGCCGCATGCTGCGGCGCTGCAGGAGGCGATCAGCGATAAGTCCGCGCGGTGGATGGACGTGGTCAAGACGGGCCGCACGCACTTGCAGGATGCGGTGCCGCTGTCGGTCGGTCAGGAATGGTCGGGGTGGGCGCAGCAGATCGCCGATGCGATAGACCGCATTCGCTCCGCCGAGACGGGCTTGTTCGCTCTCGCCGCTGGTGGGACGGCAGTCGGTACCGGCCTCAACGCGCCGGCGGGGTTCGGACACGACATCGCCGCCAAAATTGCCGAGCTGACCGGGTACGCTTTCGTGACCGCGCCGAACAAGTTCGCGGCGCAGGGTTCGCTCGACGCCATGGTCGCCGCCATGGCTTCGGTGCGTGGGCTGGCCGTGGCGCTGATGAAGGTTGCCAACGACATGCGATGGCTCGCGTCGGGGCCGCGCTGCGGGATCGGCGAGCTGGTGCTTCCCGCGAACGAGCCCGGGTCATCGATCATGCCGGGCAAAGTCAATCCCACGCAGTGCGAAGCGATGGTGATGGTCTGCATCGCCGTCATCGGTGAAGACAACGCAGTGGCGTTTGCGGGCAGTCAGGGCAACTTCGAGCTCAACGCCATGCGCCCGCTGGTCATCAATAACTTTCTGCACTCGGCGCGGATACTGGGGGATGCGAGCGACAAGCTCACGGGCTTCTGCGTCGAGGGGACAGAACTGAACCGGGAACGCATCGACGACATGGTCGGGCGGTCGCTCATGCTCGTGACCGCGCTAAGTCCAGTGATCGGCTACGACAAGGCGTCGGCGATCGCGCACAAGGCGTATCGGGACGGGTCGACGCTGCGCGAGGCGGCGCTGGCCACGGGGTATATCGACGCCAAGGGCTTCGATGCGGCGGTCGATCCGAAGAAGATGATCGGCACCGGTGTCGCAGGCGCCTGACCTGCTCCCTTCCATCCCTTTATCCAATTGACGGCGCGTTCGTGGGGCCTCATGGCTGCTGCGAGTGTGTTGCGGCGGGGCGGAAATGCGGCAATAAATTGCTTGGCTTGAAATCCGGCTTGGCGTGGATCAAAGCACCGGCGGAGAGCGCCGGCGTATTGGGGGCCGCCCGGGGCTGCTTCCGCGCCTCACCCCGCGGATGCCGCAACGCGCAGCACGGAGAGCTGAGACGAGATGTCGGCCTTTTATCACGAGCGCGTCCTCAATGTGCACCATTGGACGCCGGAGCTGTTCAGCTTCACGACCACGCGGGATCCATCCTTCCGGTTCAGGAACGGCGAGTTCGTGATGATCGGCCTGGAGGTCGACGGGCGGCCGCTGCTGCGCGCCTACAGTCTCGCCAGCGCCAACTACGAGGCGAACCTGGAGTTCTTCTCGATCAAGGTTCCCGACGGGCCGCTGACATCGAAGCTGCAGCATCTCGCCGAGGGCGACCAGATCATCGTCGGGCGCAAGCCGACCGGCACGCTGGTGATCGACAATCTCAGGAGCGGGCGGCACCTCTATCTGATCGGAACGGGTACGGGCCTTGCCCCCTTTCTCAGCGTGATCAAGGATCCGGAGACGTACGAGAACTTCGAGAAGGTCATCCTGCTGCACGGCTGCCGTCACGTCGAGGAACTGGCCTACGGCGAATTCATCACGGAGGAGCTGCCGCGCCACGAACTCATCGGGCCGATGGTCGAGACGCAGCTCATCTATTATCCGACTGTCACCCGCGATCCGTTCCGCAACCGGGGCCGGATTACCGACCTGATCACATCGGGGAAGCTGTTCGAAGATATCAAGTTGCCGGACCTCGATCGTGAGCGCGACAGGATGATGATCTGCGGCAACCCAGGTCTGGTCGCCGAAATGAAATCGCTGCTGATCGCGCGCGACTTCGTCGAAGGCAATCACGGCGAGGCGGGCGACTTCGTCATCGAGAAGGCCTTCGTCGAGCGCTAGGCGCGCTCGCAAGCCGAACGACCATAACTTCCAGTTCGAACAAGTTTATGCGCGCGCCAGCACAGCGCTATTTGGCGCGGAGAAATTGTGCGCGCCGAGGTAGAGCGCCTGTGTCGCGGGTATCCTCGGTCGCGTGACGATATCGCCGGATTAATGCCTAACCCTTTGGTATGAGCCGCCGCTCCGATGGTGCGATAGCGGCGCGTTTCCAATTCGCGGACGTTGGCCTCCTAGATCGATGGGCATCCCGCCCTCTGTGAGGAGGCTATCCAATGACCAGCGAATTCACCAATCTGCACCACGCGTTCGAAGACGCCGACCACGGCGGCGGATCTTTTCACCATGAAACGATGGATCACGGTGCGGAGACGGCGGATCAGCAGCAGGCGAGCCAGAAGGCCACCGGCGGCATGACGGTGCGTGACGCTACCTTCGACCTGCTGCGGGCGCTCGACATGACAACGATCTTCGGCAATCCCGGCTCGACGGAAGAGCCGTTCCTGCAAGATTTCCCATCGGACTTTGAATACGTGCTCGGCCTGCAAGAGGCACCGGTCGTTGCGATGGCCGATGGTTTCGCACAGGCAACCAAGAAGCCGGTGCTGGTCAATCTTCACACCGCAGCGGGTACCGCCAACGGCATGTGCAGCATCATGTCAGCCTATCAGAACAAGACGCCGATGGTGATCACCGCGGGGCAGCAGCATCGCGCCATGCTCTTGTGCGAGCCGATGCTCACCAACCGCGATGCGACGACGCTGCCGCGGCCATGGGTGAAATGGTCGTACGAGCCGGCGCGGCCTGAAGACGTTCCCGCGGCGATCATGCGCGCCTTTGCGACAGCGCTGCAGCCGCCATGTGGGCCGGTATTCGTGTCGATCCCGCTGGACGACTGGAACCATCCGGCACTCGGCACGCAGAAGCCACGCACGGTGAGCGCGCGCTACGCGCCGGACCCAGTGCGCATTCAGGATTTTGCCGATCGGATCACCAGCGCGAAGAATCCAGTGCTCGTCTATGGCCAGGAGATCGACCGCGCAGGCGGCTGGGATGCAGGTGTCGAATTCGCCGAACGGTTGGGTGCGCCGGTGTTCCTGGCGCCGATTGCAGATCGGATCTCGTTTCCCCAGGATCATCCGCTGTTCCAGGGCAGCCTGCCGCTGGCCATCGGCCCCCTCAGCCAGAGGCTGGCCGGCTTCGATCTTATCATCGTGATCGGGGCTTCCGTCTTCCGCTACTACCCCTACGTCGCGGGCGATTACCTACCCGAGGGCGCCGAGCTGCTGCAGATCACCAACGATCCCAACGATGCGGCCGCAGCAGCCGTGGGCGACAGCCTGCTGGCGGATGCAAAACTGGCGCTGGAGGAATTGGTCGATCTCGTTCCGCAGAATCGGAGCCGGACGGTGCCGGAGCCGCAGAAGATGAAAGCCAAGGCCAAGGTCCCTTCGCCAGCAGATGATGCTTTGCCGCTGAGGGCGGCCGAGGTCTTCGCGGCACTAGCGGAAGTTCGCCCTGACGACGCCATCGTGGTGCAGGAGTCGCCGTCCAACGCGGGCGAGCTGATGGAAGAATGGCCGACCGTCGCGCCCGAATCCTACTTCACGTTTGCATCCGGCGGGCTTGGCTGGGATGCACCGGCGGCCGTC
>CALRVN010000152.1:0-8920 GCA_943371625.1 Hyphomicrobium sp. CS1GBMeth3 | reverse complement strand
AGCGTGATGGTCCACGCGAGGCAGGAGCTTTCGGGATCGAGATCGGCGAGAAGCGGCACCGCCGAGGTGTCGCACGTCACCGCCATCTCGCCGAGACGTCCGAGCTCGCGCAGCAGCACCGCCGGCTCGTTCGCACTGGCGTAGAGGCTCGCGTGCGGCTTGAAGCTGATCGTGAATTCGTTGCCGGCCGGCGTGGCCTCCGGCTCGATGGCGATGTCGTCGAACACGGGGAACGCCACGGCCACCGGCGTGAAGCCGAGGTCTTCGAAACTCTCTTCGGGCTCATCGGCATGAACCGGCATGCCGCTCAATCCGGCCAGCTCGTCGCTGACAGCGCGAATGCGCGTCTCGTCGACCGACCCGCCGTCGCGCGAGACGCGCACCAGGTCGGCGAGAATGTCGGCCGCGCGCAGCAGCGTCTCGATCACCGGCGAAGCAGTCGACAACCGCCCCTTGCGCACCTCGTCGAGCACCGTCTCGAAGACATGCGCGAAACGCACGAGGTCTTCCAGCGCGAAGGCACCCGCGCCGCCCTTGATCGAATGCACCGCACGAAACACGGCATTGACGATCTCAGGATCGGAGCCGCCGCCCTCGATCTCGAGCAGACCCGTTTCCAGTTCTGCGAGCTGTTCCTCGCACTCCTGGAAGAAGGTCTGACGTAGCCCATCCATCGCGCTCACGGCACTGGCTCTCCGCTAGAGGTCAGCCGGCCACGCGGCGGATTGCGTCCACCAGCTTGACCGGATGGAACGGCTTGACGATCCAGCCACTCGCGCCGGCGCTGCGGGCGCGGCTCTTCTTCTCCGCGTCGCTTTCCGTCGTCAGCACGAGAATGGGAACCGCGCGGTGCGCGGAATCACGCCGCACATGCTCGATGAAGCCGAAGCCGTCGAGACGCGGCATGTTGATGTCGGTGATGATGACGTCGGCGGCCTGACCCTTCAGCACCTCGAGGCCGTGCATGCCGTCTTCGGCTTGCAGCACGTAGTAGCCCGCGTCCTGCAGAGCCATCAGCAGCATCTCGCGCATGGTGCGGGAGTCGTCGACTGTCAGTACCGTCTTGCTCATTACACGGGCTCCGGTCTTGCCATGTCTTGATCGAGATGAATCCCCAGGAGCTCAGCGCCCATCAGGAATTCGTCGGTCGGTTTATCGATGCTCAGGTTCACGCCATCGGCTTTCCACGTCGCCCCGGCCGCGATCAGCACCTGCAGGCACTGAGCGCCGACCCGGCGAACCTGGCTGGCATCGACGGTGAGGTCGCTGCCGCGCCGAGAGAGAAGCGATTGGGCGAGAGGGGCCGCAGCCGTGAGGTCAAGAACCTCGGGGAGCTGCAGCTGTTTCTTTCCGCCCTTGCGCGACCCAGCCTTAGAACTCTTCCCAGTCCTGCTCATTGGCGATCGCCTCCAGCTTCCGCACCGCAGAGGGCACGCCGCGCATTGAGATGGTCTTCAGGGCCGTGCGAGTCTTTGGCTGGGCCGCAGCCGGACGGGATTCCCGTCGGGCGGGCTCAGCGACAGGCTCGACACCGGTCTCGAAGCGGCCGACCAGGTCGAGAAGCTTCTCGATCTCGCGCGCCAGACCATGGCTTGCAGCAGTTGTCTCTTCGACGACCGCCGCGTTCTGCTGGGTGACGTGATCCATCTGGCTGACGCCGGTATTGATCTCCTGCAGGCCGACGGACTGCTCCTTCGCACCCGCCGCGATCTCGGAGACGATCGTGTTGATCTCCGTGACTTCGGTCATGATGCGCTCGAGCGCGGTGCCCATCTGGCCGACGAGATCGACGCCCTGCTCCACCTGACGCGTAGAGGCAGAGATGAGACCCTTGATCTCTTTCGCAGCCTCCGCCGAGCGTTGGGCGAGTGCGCGCACTTCCGATGCGACGACCGCAAACCCGCGTCCCGCCTCGCCGGCACGTGCCGCCTCGACGCCCGCATTGAGCGCAAGAAGGTTGGTCTGGAATGCGATCTCGTCGATGACGCCGATGATGTGGCTGATCTGCTGCGACGAGCGCTCGATATCGCCCATCGCCGAGATGGCCTGTTTCACTACGCGGTCACTCTTCTCCGCATCCGACTTGGCGGAAGCGACGACTTCGCGAGCATGGCCTGCGCCGTCGGCGGTCTTCTTGACGGTCGCAGTGATCTGGTCGAGCGCGGCTGCGGTTTGCTCCAGGCTTGCCGCCTGCTGCGCCGTGCGACGCGACTGATCGTCTGCAGCCGTCGAGATCTCGTCGGTCGCAAACCGGATCGCCTGTGTGCTCGATCCGATCGTTACCAGCGCATCCTGCAGGCTCGATGCTGTCGTGTTGAAGTCGTGACGGATCTTCTCGTAGTCCTCGGAGAATGCCGTGTTGAGGCGGAACGTGAGGTCGCCCTTCGACAGCCGCTCGAGTGCCGCGGAGAAGTCGCGCATGAACGTGTTGTGCGCGTCGATATAGAACTGGCTCTCGGCTTCCTGCTTGCGCTTCTGCTCTTCGGCAGCGACGCGGCCGGCCTCGGCCTCCTGCTCCAGCCGCTGCTTTTCGATCGCAGCCTGCTTGAAGGTTTCGACCGCCGACGCCATCAGGCCGATTTCGTCGGTGCGGTTGAGCGCCGGAACCTCGATGCTGTTGTTGCCGGCTGCCAGTCCGTTGACGGCCGTGGTGATCTTGTCCAGCGGATGGGCGACTGCCCGCGCCAGCCACCAGCCCGCCAGGACGGCGACGCCGATAGCGAGCATGCTGCCGATGATTTGGATGATGCGCGCTTCGAAGAATGTCGCGTCGCGCTGCTCGCGTGCCTTGGTCAGGCTGCCGTCGGTCTTGCGCTGTGCAGCTTCGGCTGCATCGAGGAAGGCGCCGAAAGCAGCCGTTGCCTGTGCCTGATCGCCCGAGCCATTGGCCATGTTCCGGCGCCAGGCGTCGGCCCCGGCTGCCATCGCTTCGACGTCGACGGCGAGCGCGGCCTGATCGGGATGCGTATCCAGATAGCGGCGGGCGCCATCGAGGTGTTCTGCAAAACGCCGCGAGGCGGCTTGCACAGCTGCCGGACCTGCGCCCGAGCTGTAGGCCTGCTGCTCGTCATAGATGGCCGACGTTGCGCGGGCGAAATGCTTGTCGAGCGACTGCACGGAGGACACGGCCTCCTGCGCACGTTCAATCGACTGCAGAGAGAAGAATAAAGCGGTTCCTGTGATGGCAGAAACGACAAGAACACACGCTAGGCCAAGCGCAATTTTGCGCGAGACCTTCAAATTGGCGAGCACCATGTACCGGCGGCCTCATGTTCGCGGTTAGCGATTGCATACCGGGCTCGCACCGGCATGGCAGAGCGGCATCATGCTCTTTGGCGGCACGCGGGGGCCATCCAATCTGCCATGCCCGGACTATAGGAGGGTAATGCTAACAAGCGATTAGTCCGCTGTGTTGTCTCCGTGATTCAACAGCGGATGACATCTGCACGTGCGCGGACAGATATAGGAGTCAGGCTGCGATGTTGCCGGATGTGCGAACGCCCGCACACTGCTGCGCGGGCGTTCTGAATTTACCGGACGTTATAACCGCGCAGCGTCAGCGATTGTGCGAACAGTCGTTGAAGAGCTTCCAGATTTGCGGCGTGCCTTCGTCCATCGCCTTCTTCAGAAGGAAGTCGCAATCGTTCGGCAGCTGCGAGCCCGAATTGTTCGGGGGTGTCTGCAAGAGGTCGTTGTAGTCCATGTTGATGAAGGGCACCGCGCCCGCCGCGTACGGATTGCGCCGTCCCGGGGCCGGGCCGTATCCGCCGCCATTCGGACCGTAGCCGCCGTTCGGAGGACCGTAGTTGTGGCTGCCGGGTCCCCAGCCGCCACCACCGTCAGGGCGATAACCGCCCCCGGCATACCCGCCGCCCTCGCGACCGCCGCCGTAACCAGCGCCACCGTAGCCGCCAGCACCGCCGCCGTAGCCGTGACCACCGCCAGCGCCGCCGCCGAAGCCACCGCCACCACCGAAGCCACCGCCTCCGCCACGAGCTTCCGCCACGGACATCAGCGCCGTCAGACCAGCCACAATGGCGAGGCCCGCTGCGAGTGCCGGCTGCAACTTCATCATGGTTCGTCCCTCCGCAGTCAGATGTCGGCTAACGTGCCGAAGCTGAACTACATTGGCCCAAAGCCGTGAAAACTCGCTGAAATAGAGGTCTAAGCGTTGATGCGAGATTGCTACCTCGCGTTAAGCCGGCACAGCTGCCAGCCATCAGGCGCGATGATAAGGATGCCCCGAGACGATCGTCGTCGCGCGATATAGCTGCTCGATGAGCACTGCGCGCGCCAATCCGTGCGGTAGCGTCATGGCACCGAGCGACAGCTTCAGCGCCGCTGTCGATGCAACTTCGGCGCCGTGCCCGTCCGGTCCGCCGATGAGAAATCCCAAACCTTTGCAGCCCCCGTCGCGACGCTGCGCGATCCATGTGGCGAACGCCGCGCTCGACAGCGCCTTGCCGCCCTCGTCGAGGACGACGTACTGGCCGGCAGCCGCGACAGCCTTCATCAGGCGCGCAGCCTCATCGGCCTTACGCGCATCAGCGCTCGCCGCGCGGCTTTCATTGAGCTCGGTGATGGTGAGTGGGCCGAGGCCGAGCGAACGTCCCGCTGCATCAAAGCGCTTTGCGTAACGCGTGCACAGCTCACTCTCGGCGTCCTTCAGACGACCGACGGCAGCAACGATGAGGCGCATGACAGCCTTCCCGTCGGGCGCCCGCATCGGGGCGCCCTCGTTCATCTCGCCGTCACGCCCTTGGGCGTCAGTGGGCGGTCGAGGTCGGGTCGCCTGGCCTGTCCGCCGACCACATCTTCTCGAGGTTATAGAACTCGCGAACCTCTTCGCGGAACACGTGCACGATGATGTCGCCGGTGTCGATCAGAACCCAATCGCAAGCTTCCATGCCCTCGACGCGTACGCGGGCGAGGCCTTTTTCCTTGAGCTTGCGGCTGATCTGCTCGGCGACCGCACCCACGTGACGGTCTGAGCCGCCGGTAGCGATCACCATGTAGTCACCGATCGAGGTCTTTCCTGCCAGATCGATCGTCTTGATGTCCTCGGCCTTGGCGTCGTCAAGCCAACTGACGATTTCTTGGACCAGGGCAGCCGACTTCTGTCCGTCTGACAAAAGCTCGGCACGAGGCGCGCCCCTACGGGCACCCTCAAGTGCGGTTCGCATCGTGTGCTGGTTGTCCCTTCCTCATGCACCCCTTGGGGCCTGCGCCTCGGTGATCTCGCACAAATTCACCCGAGACGCTCTTCTGCGGAGGACATCTCGGACCTCCGCCGACGCAAAACATAAGGCCTGAGGCCCCCTTTCGACAATAGTTAATGCGTGACAAGCTTTTCCGCATGCCGCGGGGCGTTGCCAAAAATTGTATTTATTCCCGGCCGTTACTGCGTCATGTCCCCAGCCCTTATGGCGGTTGAGGAGGCTTCCGACAGCCGTGTGCTGAGGAACGTCCAGGCCGGCGGCCGCATCCCCGGCAGCAGCGCCGCCTCCGCCTCCGGGATTCGGAAATTCGCCAGCCGAGCCGCCGCCGGGGACGCCAGCGACTTCAGCCGCCAGCCCGGCCGGTCGACCACGGCGATCGGCACCAGGTCGGCGATGTCGCGCCAGCGCTGCCAGCGATGGAACGTGGCCAGGTTGTCCGCGCCCATGACCCAGACGAACCGCACGCCGGGTAGTCGTCGGGTCAGGTAGCGCACCGTCGCATAGGTATAAGGGCTGCCGAGGGCCGCCTCGAATCCGGTCACTTTGATGCGTGGATCGGTCACCAGCCGGCGGCTCGCCTCCATCCGCTTATCCAGCGATGGCAGCCCCTCACCGCTCTTTAGAGGATTGCCCGGCGTCACCATCCACCACAGTTGGTCGAGGTCCAGACGGCGCAGCGCCGTCACAGCACATACGGCGTGACCCTCATGCGGAGGGTTGAACGTACCGCCCATCAGCCCGATACGCTGGCCGGCAAAGGCGAGCGGCAGCAGCGGCCGGCTGGGATGTGGACTTTCGGCGGGCTCGTGCATCGAGTCTCGGTTGTCTCAAACTCACGCCGATTGTAGGCGCTCGCGTCCTGAGCAATAGGAAATTTCCTGCCGGGCACGCCATTGCCAATCCGGGCCAGCAGTGGCGATGCATCCGACATGCAACTCTGGTAACGGGCCAGTTATGATTGCTCTGTCATTTCTGGTCCCACCCGGCCGGCGCCGCCGACCGGTACCCGCCAGGAGTTGAGTAATGCGTAGACGGCAGTTTTTGGCTTCGGCCGCATCGTTGGCGGGAGCCGCCACCCTCACGCGCATTCCGGCGCTGGCAGCGACCGATACTGGCGCTCACGCTATCCCCCATCTCCTCGACGGCTTCCTCGCATTGCCTGGCGCCAAGAGCGCGCAAGTCGATGTCGACGATCCCGCCAACCCTTGGCGCGTGACCTACAAGCCCGACGCCGAGCTCTTCTGCGGCAGCTGCTTCAAGACCTTCGTTCTCGCCGCCTACCTGCAGGAGGTCGAAGCCGGCCGCCTCGATGAGTCCGAGCAGCTCGCCATCGACGACAGCGTACGCTCGCCGACCTCGAGCGTGTTCGGCAACCTGACCGGCACGACGCAGGCGCGCAACGTGCTCGAGGCGATGATCGCACACAGCGACAACACCGCGACGGACGCGGCCATGAAGCGCGTCGGCGCCGACCGCGTCCGCAAGTTCATCACCGAGGCAGGCCTCAAGCAGGCGCACATCCCCGACTCCACGCGCCGCTTCTTCTCTTACGTCGCCGGTGCTCCCAAGGGCGACGACATGGGATGGAAGCCCGTCGACGCGCAGCTCGCCGACGACAAGGCCGACGCGTCCAAGTACCGCCCGATCGTCAACGACGCCGAGACCATGTCCGTCCCCGCCTCGGAATTCGTCTCCTATTACAAGCGCGCACTGAGCGGCGGCTATTTCCAGAAGCCGGAGACGCTCGTCGAATTCAAGCGCATCCAGGCGATGGCCGATTCCATTTCGCGCGTCGTGCCGCCCGACACGCCCGCCTACATGAAGGGCGGATCGATCGATTGGAACGGCTCCCACTGCATGGCGCTCGCCGGCCAGATGATCGTGCGCGACGTGCCCGTCACCATGGCCTTCATCCTCAACTGGACCGACAGCGACGGCGACGCTCAAAAAACCGCGAACGCGTACAAAGATGCCGTCGGCGATGCGCTGGCCAAGATCAACAAGCGCCTGACGGAGGCCCGTACGTAGGTGATATCCGGCGAGAACATGCTGGCCTCCACCGTGCTTGCGCTTCTCCTGTGCGCGGCACCCGCGACCCACGTGCTTGCCGACAGCGCCGAGGACGCCATCCGCACTGCGCTCCACCAGTGGACAAAGGACTTCAACACCGGCAACGCTGATGCCGTGTGCAAGCTGTTCGCGCCCGAGCTGCGCTACGACTTCCGCGGCTATCCCGAGCGCGGATATGACGACATCTGCGCCCTGCTGAACCGCTCGTTGCGCGACAAGAGCAAGCAATATTCCTACGCCCTCGACCTTCGCGAGATCATCGTCTCGGGGGACCTCGCCGTCGTGCGTCTGGCCTGGACTTTGACCGTCACGCTGCCAAATGGGCAGGTTGTCACGTCGGTGGAACCGGGAATGGACATTTTGCGTAAGGCCCCGGACGGCCAATGGAAAATCGTCCGTTACATCGCTTATGAGCTGCCGGAACGCCCGTAGCATAAAGGCGAATAGAAACTTGGGTGGGACGAAAAGCGTTGTTGCTGCTGTGTTGATAAAAGGAGGTGTCCCATGAAGACCAAGTTGCTCGTCGTCGCATCTACATTGCTGCTTGCTGGTCCCGTCTGGGCTCAAGACCCGGCTCAGCCCGCTCAGTCCACCGAGCCCCCGACTGTGCAGGATGCTCCGGCCCCTGCGCCGAGCCCCGCCACCGAGCCCATGAACAACGCCGCCCCGGCGCCAACCGAGGCCGCACCGCCCGCCAGCCCGTCGGCAGCGGCACCGACTCCTCCGCCCGCTCCGACCGCGGCAGCTGAGCCGGCTGCGTCTGGCCCGCTGAAGAAGGCAGAGGATGATACCAAGGTCGTGCCGCAGCTGAATGCTACGGTCGACAAGGTCGAGGACATGAGCATCTACGACGCCGCTGGCAAGAAGATCGCCGAGGTGGACGAGGTGCTTGAAAACGATAAGGGCGAGGTCCAGGCTCTTGCCATCGAATACGGTGGTTTCCTCGGCTTCGGTTCGCAGGAAGCGATCCTGACCATCGACAAGGTCAAGTCGAAGGACGGCAACGTTGCCGTCGAGCTGACTGAGGAAGACCTTCCGGGCCTCCCCGCCTGGAATGACTAAGCCTTGCCCGTTTTGGTTTTCGTGCTTGCGCGGCGCTTCGGCGCCGCGCTCCTATATGCCGGCTCGCGTAAAGGCGTTGTTAGCCACGAGCGTAGCTGGCTTTTATTTCATCAGCGGCGCCCAAGCCGTAGGCAAACACTCGCAATGTGATCGAACTTTTCTCGGTTCTCGCCACATGCCCTCCGATTGGTCCTCTTTTCTCGGTCTGGTTGCCCAACAATTGCTCTGCGCGCCTACGGATCAATTCGACGCACGCTCCACTCGCGCAAGTTTTTATTAGCGTCGTTTGGGCACGGTTGCCGCGAAGGTCACATGCGGCGAGACAATGTCGAGAACTTCCTACCGATCGGCGAGTGCGGGTTACGTTAGGGCGCGTGCACTAGCACGCGATATGTTTCAGCGCGCAGGAGCTCGTTGCGCCGGCGCGCTTGATGCGTTCAACGGTAGCCGCCGCAAGATCCAGAGTGCGCGCGCCGTCGCCGACGCTGCAATAGCCAACGCAACGATGGCGCACGAGCGCCTTCGCTCCGCGCTTGAAATTCTCCCGCAGGGCATCGTCTTCCTCGATA
>CALRVN010000151.1:0-8933 GCA_943371625.1 Hyphomicrobium sp. CS1GBMeth3 | reverse complement strand
ATGACGCTTCATCTCATCAAGCTGTGCGTCGGCGCAGCCAGCATCGAAGAGCTGGCCGACTGGCAGCAGTCGCGTCTTGCCGAGCTGCGCAAGGCCGGCGAGCCCCCGCGCATCTGGCATACGACCTTCCAGACGCCCAAGCGTGACGCGGACCTGCTCGACGGCGGCTCGCTCTATTGGGTCATCAAGGGTAGCGTGCAGGTTCGCCAGGGCCTCGTCGGATTCGAGCCCGGCACCAAGACCGACGGCAGCAAGGGCTGCCGCATCTTGCTCGACGAAAAGCTCGTCCCGGTGCGGCCGGTGCCGCGCCGCGCGTTCCAGGGCTGGCGCTATCTGGATGCTGCCGACGCGCCCGCCGACCTCGGCCGCGGCGACAAGGCGTTGGTGGATATGCCGGCCAAGATGCGCCGCGAGCTCACCGAGCTCGGCCTGATCTAGCTCTCTGGGTTGGCGCCGGTTGACGCGCGGCAGTCGGCGATGCCAAACCCTCGTCCATGTCCCGCTCCAAATCCCGCCCGCGCCTTACCGCCCTGCTCGAAAGCCTGCCCTCGTTCGTGCCCTTCGTCGGCCCCGAAGCGCAGGAGCGCGCACGCGGGCGACCGTTCCGCGCCCGCCTTGGGGCCAATGAAAGCATCTTCGGGCCATCCCCTAAAGCAGTCGAAGCCATGCGCGAGGCTGCCGCTGGCAACTGGATGTATTCCGATCCTGAGAGCTACGAGTTGCGCGTCGCGATCGCGCGCTTTCACGGCGTGCAGCCGGAAAACGTGGTCATCGGCGAAGGCATCGACGGCCTGCTCGGCCTCGCTGTCAAACTCGTCGTCGAACCAGACTCCGCGGTCGTTACCTCCGACGGCACCTATCCGACCTTCAACTTTCACGTTGCGGCCGGCGGCGGACGTCTTGTGCGCGTGCCCTACCGCGACGACAAGCAGGATCTCGACGCTCTGATCGAAACCGCGCGCCGCGAGGACGCACGCATCCTCTATGTCTGCAATCCGGACAACCCGATGGGATCGTTCTGGTCCGCCGACGCATTGCGCGCCTTGCTCGACAAGCTCCCTGGCGGCGTGCTTCTCTGCCTCGACGAAGCCTATTGCGACACCGCTCCGCAGGTCCAGCTTCTCCCCGTCGACGTCGCCAACCCGCAGGTGCTGCGCTTCCGCACCTTCTCGAAAGCCTACGGACTTGCCGGCGCGCGCATCGGCTATTGCCTCGGCGAGGCGGCGCTCATCCGTGAGTTCGAGAAGATCCGCAACCACTACGGCATCAATCGCGTCGGCCAGATCGGCGCCCTCGCCGCGCTCGCTGATCAGCAATACCTCGCCGAGGTCGTCGCCCGCATCGCGCGCGCGCGCGGTACCATCGGCGACATCGCGCGCGGCAACGGCCTTACCCCGCTGCCCTCCGCCGCCAACTTCGTCACCATCGATTGCGGCCGCGACGGAGCATTCGCCAAGCGCGTGCTGGACGGGCTGCTCGAGCGCGATGTCTTCGCGCGCATGCCGGGCGTTGCGCCGCTCAACCGCTGCATTCGCATCAGCTGCGGCCGCGACGAGGATCTGGCGCTGTTCGCCGAGGCGCTACCCCAAGCCCTAGCAGCGGCCTCCTGATGCCGATTGCCGGAGCAACTCGACCGTCCGCACCGCTCGGCTGCACGCTCCGTTAAGCCCCCGTGGGTCATAGATCGGCTGCCGCTGCATCGACCCGAGGCCAATACGATGACGAGCACGACCCTCGATTACTCCTCCTGGCTGTTCCAACTCGTCTGCGTCCTGGCCATCGTCTACCTGGCTGTCGGCCTGTCCAAGCCCGCCCTGGTCAAGGCATCGGGCCGCAGCACCGTCGCCGTCATCGCCGCCGTCGTGCTGCTGGTAGCTTCGACCGCCTTCTACCTGGTGTCGAGCAAGCTGCCGGGCGGCGACGATACGGCTGCCGAGATCAACGTCGACATGTCCAAGCAGCCGCCGCCTCAGCCCTGAGCGCGGTTGCAGTGCGGAAAGCCCCGACCGCCGATTGCAGTTGACCGGGTGTCGTTAAACATCGTCATAATGCGGCAAGCATCGTGCGCGCGTACCGCGCCGCACATGAACCTCGGACGCACAACGGGGCTGCTGCGATGTACACGGCACTGATCGAGAATACCCATCTCGCCGCGGGCATTATCTTCCTGCTCGCCGTCGCCTACCTGTTTCTCGGGCTCGTATCGCCATCCTTGGCGGGCGCTGCTGGACGCGGCTCCGTAACCCTGCGCTCGATCCTCGGAGTGTTTGTCGCCGTCGGGCTCTACGTCGGCGTCATTGCCTATACGCACTCGCAGCCCGATGGACCGCACTCGCTCCAGGGCTACATCAACGATTTCGACTGGGAGAAGTACCGGGCCGAGAGCGGTGACGCGGCTAACGCGCCCGCGCCGGAACAACCCGTCCAGCAGCAGAATTGAAAAACGGCACCGGCGATAAAAGCTGGGCCAAATTCGGGAGGTAAGATCATGAGCGGTGCCGTCGGTTTCATTGTTGGAATTGTTCTTTTCGCCGTCGGGCTTGGCGGCCTCGCATTCGCGCTCGAGCAGTTCATGACGCACTCCGACCCGAATTTGGCGCTCCACGCAGTCGCCGGCCTCGGCACGTTCGTCATCGCCGCGTTCGCGACCATCGCGGTCATCCGCTGAACGCGGAACCTCGCCTCGGCTAGCTTTTCGGCCAGCGGCGCAGCGACCCCGCGGGGAACGTCCATTCGGGCGTGACCAGCTCACCTTCGAAGCTCGCCGGATACCACGGCGAGCCTTCGTCGGCCGGGTTCTTGAGGATGTGGATGTCCTGTGCAGGCATGTAGCTCTGCGCCAGCAGGAATCGCTTCTCGCCCGTTTGCGCATTCACGGCGATGTCCGTGACGAGCACCGCGTGCCCCGGAAACCCGCCCTTGATGAACACGTCGCCGGTCGCGATGTCGGCCGCCGCCACCGGCTTCAGCTCGCGCTCGAGCGAATAGGTGCCGGCATAGGCGAAGACGTAATCCATGTACTTGCGGAACGAGGCGTATCCGTCGTCGCGCCGCGATGAGAACCGCAGCCGTTTGCCCTCGGTGTCGTTGAACGCGATATCGGCCTTTCGCCCTGCCGCGAATAGCCACTCTGCGCGCAGCCGCATGATCGCATCCGCGCACTGCTGCAGATTGCGCTTCCCGACGTCGATGTCGATGACCGCGACATGCGCGTCCTGACGCCACTTCTGCGCGCCCGTGAACAGCAGCACCGGAGCGCCCGCCGGCTTCACCGGCAGGCCGCGCAGCCACGCCGCCCAAGTTCCGCTGTCCGCCGCAACGCGCGTGAAGCCGGCCGGCGCCGGAATGCGTTGCTCGAGCGTTTGCCCACTCGCCGCGAACGTCCAGGCGTAACGCGATGGGTCGGCAATGGCGGGTGTGAGGAGGAGGGCGGTCAGCACCGCCGCAAGAAAAGGTCGCATGCGCCCATGTTGCGCAGCGCCTGTGACGCCGCGATGGCGACCGCCCGATCGGCGATCGACCAGACTTCCTCCCTCCCCCCTTGCGGGGGAGGGTTAGGGGAGGGGGGTGTCCACGACATCGGAGGTCTTGCACCACCCCCACCCCGACCCTCCCCCATCGAGGGGGAGGGAGAAGGGAATACCGCGAAGCTATCCTGAAAAATTTCACTCTTGGCCGCCGCAGGCGGCAAGGGACGTCATGGCGAAGCCATGCTCTGCATGGACGGGGCCCCGCGCCAAGTGGCGCGGCTATCAACTCGCGCGACGGCAGCCGCAGACGAAGCTTCGTGCCACTTGTGTCACGAGAAACAAATCAGCGAGTGTAGCTAAACGCCTGCATCTGCCACGGCGTCGCGTACATCTGCTGCGCCCACTTCGGCGCGCGCTTCACGACCTGCTCGCCACCGGGACGCTCGGCGTGCTTCACCGGCTTGTCGGTGGGCGTGCGATAGGCGCGCATGTTCTTCTTTTTCTTTTGCTTGGCGCGCCGCACATCGTCATCGTCGTCGGCCACGACAATCTTCTTCTTCTTTTTTGCCGCTGGTGCACTGTCGGTGACCGCCGGCAATTCGGGTCGCACGTCGCCTTCCGCGCTCTCCGCTGCAGCGACCCGCACCGTCGGGCCCACGTCGCTTTCAGCGCTCGCAGCTGTGGTGGCCTGGACCGACGGACCAACGTCGCTTTCGGCACTCTCCGTTGCGGCGACCTGCGCCGTCGGCCCAACGTCGCTTTCTGTGCTGTCCGCCGCGGCAACGCGTACCGCCGGACCGGCGTCGTGCAGCGGCTCGACGCGCGCCGGCAGCGCGCCCGTGCTCACGGCCGCAAATCCTTCGCGCTTTTCATTCGCGATCTCGCGTGTGGGCTCGAGCGCCGACGTCGAAATCGGCGACACGCCCTTGACGCTCTCGGCCGGCTCGACGACGGCGGCGAGCGTGAGTGTTGGCACATCGGACTGAGATGCCAGATCGGATTCAATCGCGATGCCTTCCGGCGCGCCGCTGAGGTTGGCATTGGCGGCATAGCCGAGACGCGTCAGCGACGCGTGTTGTGCAGCGCTGAGTTCACTCGAGCAGGAGCACGTTGCGGGCCCGGCGAGCACGGCGAGGCCAAGCCCGCCGATGAACAGCACGGAAAGGGATCCCGTGAGGCGCAGGCGCGTGCGCGCAATCGCGGCGAGTGCGGAGGCGGTCGGAGCAAGCTTGGCTGTCGCGCGCTGTGTACGGCTCATCTTCTTCGGCGACAGCACGCGATATCCGCCGACCCCGGTCGCATTCGAATACGAACGCAGGGCAGCAAACTGGTCGAGCACGCCGACGAAGCTGTCCGTCGGGCCGTCGCTATCGAACTCGGACGACATGGCGCCCATGGCGCAACTCCAATTCAATCGCAAACTTGGTGGCGGCCACTCTCCGCCTACTGTCCGTCAGCCCAGAAAGTTTCGTTAACACGCGAGCATCGGAGCGCAGCACTTTGAAACTGTAATGAAAAGGTGGCACGGGCATGGTGAAGATTCTACAAATATTCGCGGGAGATGAAAGTTTGTGTCTCGCCGGCTGTATATGCGCGGCACGCAGAAAAGCCCGAGCGGCGCGCCGTTCGGGCTTTGGGCCGAGGGTTGGAGTGATGCGCTAAGCGCCAAATCAGCTCCGGTTCGGGCCCGATCCATCATTTTGGAATGTCGCGGAGATTTTGCGCTGGCTGCCGGTCTTGCCCCGAAGCAAGCCTCTCGTCAGAGGGGCGCTATGTTCTCCGCCGGTCGTCGGATTGTCGGTCGGCCGCGTACGCAGACGCGCTCTCGGGGCGTCAACCTAGCGGCTTCGATTTGTCCGGTGGCCACATTTTCTTAACCTCCCTTGTTGCGAAGAGGCCATACAACCCTGCGCCCGGTAGCTAAGCCTGTAAACCTTCGATCGGGTCCCGCGATCGCGCAGGCGCGCAGGGTTAAGGGATTGTTGAAAGCGCGGCGATAACTTTCGCGATGCTCCTGTCGCCGGTGCTGTCATGCGGTCCGTACTCAACTTCTTTTCGATGCTGGCGCTCGGCCTGATGATCGCTGCCGTGATCATGGTGGCGCCGTCGGGCACGGCCACGCCAAACGTTTCCGGCGCCGAGATCGGCGGCCTGACGCTCGACTACCGTTCCGTCGTGACTGGTCTCGGCATCGGCCTCTTCATCGCGGTGTTCTCGCAGATCTCCTGGCGCGAGGCGGGCCGGCGCGCGGGCGTTTGGTCGGTCAGCCAGGCGCGCCGTTTGTGGCTCCTAGGCTGGGCCGCCGTCTTCATCGCCATCCTCTTCTATTTCTGAGGCGCGGCGGATTCGAAAAGCATCACGCAGCTCAGCGCTTCGTGGTGCTCCAGTTCGCCATTACATCTTGAGCTACGTTGTCGTGTGTCGGCATCAGCCCCGCCTTTGACACACCCTCCCGCCGCAACAGTTCTCGCAAGTCAAAGGCGGGACCGTGATCCAGTGTAATCTTGCGCAACACGATCTCGCGAGGCTCAGCTTCGGCGACGAGCCTCTCGAGGCTGGGCCGAATTCCTTCGTTCAGCACGTAGTAAATGCCTGAATTTCGCAATGTCGTGAACAAGCCTGACTGCGAAGCCAAATACTTGTTGTCAGCGTTGAAGGGCCTGAAAACCTCCACGCTCGGGCGCAAATCCGACGCCCCTAACGCATGGGTCTGCGCGATCGTGCCGAGGACTTCAATGGCCGGCGCAAGCTGCCTGTTTAGTGCCCAAATAACGATCTGGTCTTTTGCGACCTGATGCAAATGCTCTACCGCGAAAAACGCTGCGGCGATCGGATTGAATGTCCAGTCGAGCAATCTGGTCGGTAAGCCGTGATGTTGGGCGAGTCCCAAGATGGAGCGGAAGCCATCCGGCCCCATCAACTCATCCGCCTTGAGCGGCGACCGCGGCTGCCAGATAAAGTCAGGATCTACAGCGGGATCAGGAGGCGGCCCGAGCAGACCCCGCAAAGGCACCGGCAGTCCAAGCTTGTCGCAGGCCGAGACGAAATCCCATACGGGAAGTATCTCGGCATGCGCTTCGATGTGCAGTTGTGGCAACAGCCCGAGCGCACGCTCCGGGATTTCCGCCATGCCCATCATACCAAATATGCGCGTATCGTATTGCAGCGCCTTGGAGCTAATTCTTCGCGTCGCCTCGCTCCGAAACGACGTCATTGCAATGTTGTCTGGACGCCATGCGTTGGGGGTCAGGATCCAGGAGTTAGAGCGATGTCCTCGAAACGCCTAAGGGTTGCGTCCTGCGCTCCACCAACAGTCGTTGGACAACCGCAGAGCTTCGAGGAGCTCTTCGGCGGTCGATAAGTGAATGTGTGCGACGCCATCTGAGACGACTTGCCAACGCAAACTCTTCATTCAGGTGGTCTCACGGTCAAAACTAATATCACGCGCTCGACGGGTGTTGATCGGGGACGCGTCGACCGCTGGCTGTATATGGCATCTTGCGCGAGAATATCGAAGCCGAATGACCGCAGGAGTGCCAGCTTGATGGAAAGCATTCGAACGCTCGGCGCCGCCGCGGACAACAAAAAAGGCCCGGGATTTCTCCCAGGCCCTTCCGTTCCAATCGTCGTGCGCCGATCAGACCGAGTAGTACATGTCGTACTCGATGGGATGCGGAGCCATCTCGTAGCGCATGTTCTCCGCCATCCTTAGCTCGATATAAGCGTCGATCATGTCGTCGGACATCACGCCGCCGGCCTTGAGGAACGAACGGTCCTTGTCGAGGCTGTCGAGCGCTTCGCGCAAGCTGCCGGCGACGGTCGGGATGTTCGCCAGCTCGGCAGGCGGCAGATCGTACAGGTTCTTGTCCATCGCCTCGCCCGGATTGAGCTTGTTGATGATGCCGTCGATGCCGGCCATCAACATGGCGGTGAAGCCGAGGTAAGGGTTCGCTGCCGGATCGGGGAAGCGCACTTCGAAGCGCTTCGCCTTGGGGCTCGACACATGCGGGATGCGGCACGACGCCGAGCGGTTGCGCGCCGAGTAGGCGAGCAGCACTGGAGCCTCATAGCCCGGCACGAGACGCTTGTAGGAGTTCGTGGTCGGGTTGGTGAAGGCGTTGATCGCCTTCGCGTGCTTCAGCACGCCCGCGATGTAGCTCAGCGCGGTCTCCGACAGGTCGGCGTACTTGTTGCCGGCGAAGGTCGGATTGCCGTCCTTCCAGATCGACTGATGCACGTGCATGCCCGATCCGTTGTCGCCGAAGATCGGCTTCGGCATGAACGTAGCCGTCTTGCCGTACGCCTGCGACACCATGTGGGTGACGTACTTATAGATCTGCATGTGGTCGGCCATCGTGACCATCGGGCCGAACTTGATGCCGAGTTCGTGCTGAGCAGCGGCGACTTCGTGATGGTGCTTCTCCACCACGACGCCCATCTCCTGCATCACCGAAAGCATCTCGGAGCGGATGTCCTGCGAGCTGTCGATCGGCGGCACGGGGAAGTAACCGCCCTTGACGCGCGGACGGTGAGCGAGGTTGCCCATCTCGTACTCGGTGGCCGAGTTGGTCGGCAGCTCGGTGGAGTCGAGACGGAAGAAAGTGTTGTACGGTTCTGACGAGAAGCGCACGTCGTCGAAGATGAAGAACTCGGCTTCCGGACCCATGAAGATGGTGTCGCCGATGCCGGTCGACTTCAGATAGGCCTCCGCCTTTTTGGCGATGCCGCGCGGATCGCGCTCATAGAACTGTCCGGTCGTCGGCTCGAGCACGTCGCAGAAGATGGCGACGGTGGACTGCGCGAAGAACGGGTCGAAGTGCACGGACGTGGGGTCCGGCATCAGCAGCATGTCCGAGGCTTCGATGCCCTTCCAGCCGGCGATCGACGAGCCGTCGAATGCGTAGCCGTCCTGGAACACGTCTTCGTTGACCGTGCTCGAATGCGCGGTCACGTGCTGCATCTTGCCTTTGGTGTCGGTGAACCGGAAATCGACGAACTTGACGTCCTTGTCCTTTAGGAGCTTGAGGACATCGCTGGCGCTCTTCATGAGACTCCCCATCTTTTTTGGCTGGCGGCGTGCGTGTTACCGGCAAAAGGGGCCGTTTGACGGCCCCTTCCTTAGCACGCGCTTTTGTTGCGCGGGATCAGATCGCGTCGGTGCCGGTTTCGCCGGTGCGGATCCGGATGGCGTTATCGATCGCCGATATGAATATCTTGCCGTCGCCGATACGGCCAGTCTTGGCCGCCTTCTGGATGGCGTCGACCGCCTTGTCGAGCATCTCGTCCGGGAGAACCACTTCGATCTTCACTTTGGGGAGGAAGTCCACAACGTATTCTGCGCCGCGGTAGAGTTCCGTGTGGCCCTTCTGGCGACCGAAGCCCTTCGCCTCGAGCACGGTAATCCCCTGCAGGCCGATTTCCTGAATGGCCTCCTTCACTTCGTCTAGCTTGAATGGCTTGATG
>CALRVN010000150.1:0-8975 GCA_943371625.1 Hyphomicrobium sp. CS1GBMeth3 | reverse complement strand
GGCTCCACGTTCGACTTCGAGAACATCGTCGAGGTGCCGGCCTTTACGCTCTACGACGCAATGCTGTCCTACGACTTCAAGGGCTCGCTCGAAGGCGTGCAATTCGCGGTGAATGCGTCCAACCTGACAGACGAAAGCTACATCGCCAGTTGCGACAGCGAAGCCTTCTGCTACTTCGGCCGACGTCGCAGCATTCTCGCAACTCTCAAGCGTCGCTGGTAGCCATATCGGAGCCCACCTAACGCGGCAGGCACCGCGCAGTGCCAAGCAGCGTGGCGGCCGCCGCGATGAGCAGCGCTAGTTGCCCGAGCGGACGCGCGAACGGCGCGCCGCTTTGGCTCGAGATTACATCGGCAAGCAGAGCCAGGCGCCGAGGCAGGTATGAGGGGAGCCTCCGCTGCACGCCGTCTGCGAGGAGCGACACGTCGTCGTGCTGCCAGTGTCTTTGCAGCTCATATGAATAGGGCCTTTGCCGACGCGGCCCTTGCCGGCGATGATATTTTTGAGACCGTTGGTCGCAAAGAGTTCGGCGATGTCGTGGGTCACGGCTTCGCCGAGTCCCTCGACCTTGATGCAATCGGCCTGTGCCGTCGCCGAGAGTGCGCAGATGACCGCCGCGGCGGCCAAGCCTAGCTTCAAAGAGCGCATTTGCCCCTCCAGAGATGTGATTATCCCGCTTTCGAAGCTAGTTGAGCGCCCGACCCCGGACAACGCAATCACCCTGCGGCAAGTGGTGTTGTCACACGAGCAAATGGAAAGCGTGCCGCATTTGTCACTCATCACCATCGCGCTTTAACCAATCGGGTGCGAGGCTCGCCCCATCGTGGCCGCGATTGAGACGAACACTGCCTATCGGGCGGCGCTCTGGACGAGGAAATTTGCGAATGCGTTGGAAGAAGCTTGCGCTGGTTGTGACTGCGATGGCGGCGATCTGTAGCGCGGCCGAGGCGGCGCCACGCGCGGTGCTGGAGCTGTTCACGAGCCCGTTCTGCTCGTCGTGCCCGCCGGCCGATGCGCTGTTCGTCAAGCTGGCCCGCAATCCCGACCTGATCACACTGGTGATGCCGGTCGATTCATTCGACCGCCCCGGGCGCAAGGATGCGCTGGCCAGTTCGGCGTTCACCGATCGGCAGGCCGCCTATGCCGAAGTGCGCAACGAGGACACGCTGTTCACGCCGGAAGCGATGGTCAACGGCGCGGCGCCGGCGATGGGTTCGGACAAAGGTGAGATCGAAGAGGCGATCGCGCAGACGAAGGGGCTCATCTCGGTGCCGGTAAGCGTAACCGCGCTGGGGCAGGACATTCTCATCTCAGTCGGCGCGGGCGGAGGAGCTGCGGCGAAGTCCGGCGCGATGATCACGGTGCTACCGTACGTCGCCTCGCGCGAGATCCCGATGCGCGGTGGAGAGGTGCTGCATTACGCCAACCTCGTGCGCGACATCATCCCGGCCGGGCGCTGGACCGGCGCGCCGGTGAAGCAGCGCCTGGCGCTCAAGGACTATGAAAGCTACGACGGCATCGTGGTGATCCTGCAGGCGGGTACGAAAGAGCGGCCAGGCGCGATCATCGGCGCAACGCGTCTGCCGATGGGCGTGCGCACAAAGGCTTGAGACGCACGTAACGACGGCGCGCCGCGGGCGAACTAGCGCAGTAGGGCTTATTGGGTGTCCCATGCACAAGCGCGCGTTCGCATCGCTGCTCGTCGGCTTCAGCTTCCTTTGCTCCGGTGGTGCATCCGCCGAGCCGCGCGTGGTGCTGGAGCTGTTTACCAGCCAGGGCTGCTCGTCGTGCCCGCCGGCTGACCGCCTCGCGGCTCAGCTCGCGCACGACCCGGAGTTCATCGTCTTGTCGCTGCCGGTCGACTACTGGGACCGGCTCGGCTGGAAGGACACCTTCGCCAAGCACGCGTTCACCGAGCGCCAGTATGCGTACGCGGGCACGCGCGGTGACGGGCAGGTCTACACGCCGCAGGCGGTCGTCAACGGCAGCGAGCACGCCAACGGCGCGAGCCGGCAGGCGATCGATGCCTCGGCGGAGACGACTACGCCGCCGCGGCTGCCGGTGCAGGCAAAGCAGGACGGGGAGAGCGTCGAGGTTTCGATCGATGCGGTGAGACCCGGCAGCCCGCATGCACGCGTGCTGCTGCTGCCGTATCTGGCGTCGCGCGAGGTGGCCGTCGGGCGCGGCGAGAATGCCAACAGCAAGCTGACGTACACGAATATCGTGCGCGAGATCGTTCCGCTGGGCGAGTGGTCCGGGGCGCCAGTGGCCTTCAAAAGCAAGCTTGCCGAGGGCGAGCACTACGATGGCGTCGTGGTGCTAGTGCAGGAAGGGACGCCGGAGCGTCCCGGTGCGATCATAGGCGTGACGCAGCTGCCATTTGCCGGCCGTCCGAAGGCTTAGGCGCAAAATATCCCCATCCCTGGTGTGACACGATCCATGCTGGCGTCGGTTGCAGGCGGCGTGGCATTGATGCGCCGGGCATGGCGCTACAGGGGATCATCTTGGCCAACGACACTTCCAACAATGCTGCCGACGGGAAGCTCGGACCCATTCCGGACGTCCTGATGAGTGTAGGGGCGGTGTTCATGGCGGTGCTCGGGATTGCCGCGCAAGTCGGCGTCATGGCCGCGTATCGGCGCGGCGACATGCATATTGCGGGAGCGATCCTCCTCTTTGCGTTCGGCGTGGTGCTGGCGGGAGTCGGGCTGTGGGCGCTCTACGAGCGCTTCGTAGTGACGCCCAGGCGCGATGCGCGGCGCGCGAGAATTGAGGCGCTGCATCCCGGCGCGCCGTGGATGCTCAATGAGGCCTGGGCCGAGCGCAGGGTCGTCGACCGTTCCGGCGCAACGGTGGCCATCTTCCTTTGGATCTGGTCCGCGGGCTGGTGGGGTGCTTGCGCGCTGATCTGGAGCGTCAACCACGACAAGATCATCGAAGCCGTGACGTCGTCGTGGGGCGACGCATTCGTCTGCGCGGTTCTGGTGGGCTGTGGTCTGATCGGGGTGTGGACCGCGATCGCAATGACGATCAAGTGGTGGCGCAACGGATTGTCGACGCTCAGCATCGACACGCTGCCGGGGTATTCGGGTAATCGCTTCCGCGGCACGGTGACCGCGCGTGTCCCTGTGAGCATGCCGCTCGAAGCAGAGGTCGTGTGCGAGCGCGTGACGGTGCTGTGGGTGCGAACGCCGAAGAACGGGCGCCGCAAGGAGCTCGTCGCGCAGACGGTGTGGTCGCATGAGTGGGCGCTGGAAAGCGATCGCATGACGCGTACGAAGGATGGCGAGGTTGTCATTCCGATCGATGTCGCGCTGCCCGAAGGCAAGCCTGCGTTCGACCTCGACGACGGGGGCGGCGGCATCCAATGGAAGCTGCACGTCCGCGCCGACTACGCGAAGGCGGAGGCTGGTCTCTCCAAGCTCGACAAATCGTCGGGCACCGACCGGTACGCGTCGGAGTTTCTCATTCCGGTCTACGCGCGCACCTGACGGGCACCCCCGCATGGAGAACTCGTGCGGCGCCTGTTCCCCTGGTAACCTGCCTCCGTCCCCGCCTCGTCGTACATCGGTCGAGATGGGTCAGCTCGATGGGGGGAACACGATGGACGTCATGGCAGCGATCAGAGCGGTGTGGGATTGGCGCCGGACACTGAGGGTCATGCGCGGGGAATACGGACGCGCGCGCGATCAGCAAGCCGATAAGAGCGCCGCGAGCACATCGCCGGCTGAGGCGCAGCGGTACAACGCGGGGCCGCTTAATCCGACGGTGATGAACTTCGGCGCCGGCTTGGCGGTGCTTTTCGGTCTCGGCGTCCAGATCGCCGTTATCTCGACGGTACGGAGCGGCGACATCGATCTGCCCACGGCTGGGATGTTCATTGGCATCAGTTTGGCGCTGGCAGGTGCGGGTCTTTGGCATCTCCACAATTTGTTCGTCCGGGAGCCTGCGCGTCAGGCGCAGTTGGCGGTGAAGCAGCAGCGCAGCCCAAACCAACCGTGGCTGCTCGATGATGCGTGGGCGCAGCGGAAGGTCGTCGATCGCTCCGGTTCGCGCACGGCGATGTTCTTGTGGGTGTGGGTTGTCGCGTGGTGGGTTTTCTGCGCGTTCCTGTGGGACTTCGATCCGAGCAAGATGGCCGTCGCTTTTCAGAGTTCGTGGCTGAAGGCCGGGCTGATGCTTGTTCTCGGCGTGACGGGCTTGGTGAGCACGGCAGCGGCTGTTGCGGCAGCGTTCAGGTGGTTGGCCTACGGCGCCTCGACGCTCTCGATCGATACGCTGCCGGGGTATCTCGGCGATCGCTTTCGCGGCACGGTGAGCGCTCATGTTCCTGCCGACATGCCGCTTGAGGCCGAAGTGACCTGCGAGGACGTCACGGTCATCTGGACGGTGACGCCGAAGGGCGGACGCCGGAAGGAGTTCATCTACAAGCCGTTGTGGAAGCAGCGCTGGGCGCTGGCGCGTGATCGCATGACGCGCACCAGCGACGGCGCGGTCCTCATCCCGATCGATGTTGCGCTGCCGAGCGACGAACCCGAGTTTGCGCTCGACGACGAGGGCGGCGGTGTCCGCTGGGTGCTGCGCATCGGCAGCCATTTGATGGCCGAGAACGCGGGCGTCGAGCAGCTGCATCTCTTTGGCCCGCAGCCGTTCGCGGCGGAATACCTCATCCCGGTTTATGCACGGCGATAGCTACGCGGTTTCGACCTGGGTTTTCTCAGAGGTTTCGGCGGGCATCCACAAGACGGCAACGCCGATGATCGCCGCTATCACCGAGGCGGCGAACACGGCGACCTTGGCGGCGGCGAAGTCGGCTGCGTCCGGGAACGATTGTCCGGCGATGAAGAGCGACATGGTGAAGCCGATGCCGGCGAGGGCACCGGCTCCGGCAAGCTGGCGCCAAGTGTAGCTCGCCGGTTTGCTCGCCAGTCCCGCCCATACTGCCAAGGCCGATGCGCCGATGAGACCCAGCGGTTTGCCGACGACGAGGCCGGCGAGGATCGCCAGCATCAATTGGCTGTGGCCGGCGAGAACGTCGCCGGTGAGCACGACGCCAGCGTTGGCGAGGGCGAACAGCGGCAGGATGATGTAGCTCGAGCGGGCGCCGGCGTGACGCAGCAATCTGTCGGCGGGGGATTCCATGCGGTCGAAGATGGCATCGATGGCGCGTAGTGCCGGCAGCGAGGGGCCATGGTGCAGGACCTCCTCGCCGCGCTCGGCTTCGGCGGCGACGATGCTATTGAGCTGCGCGGTCAGTGCGTTGAGGTTCGCGGGCGGGCGCGTGGGGATGAACATCGCCAGTACGACGCCGGCGAGCGTGGCGTGCAGGCCGCCGGCGTGAACGAACGCCCACAGGACGATGCCGAGGAGGACGTAAGGCGTCACGCGGTAGATGTGGGCGCGGTTGAGCGCGGCGAGGCCGCCGGCAACGACGAGCGCGGCACCAAGATAGAACCAATTCAGCGCGCCAGAATAGAACAGCGCCACGACCGCAATGGAGCCGATGTCGTCGACGATGGCGGCGGCGGTAAGGAAGATGCGCAGCTCGACCGGCACGCGGCTGCCCATCATCACAATGAGCGCCACGGCGAAGGCGGTGTCGGTTGCCATCGGCACGCCCCAACCGTGCGCCAATGGGCCGGAGGGTATGACGAGAACGTAGAGCAAGGCTGGCACCACCATGCCGCCCAACGCGGCAGCAATGGGTAGCGCCGCCGATCTGCGGCTCGCCAAGTGGCCGACGGTGAACTCGCGTTTTATCTCGAGGCCGACGACGAGGAAGAAGATCGTCAGCAGCGCGTCGTTGACCCAATGTCGCAACGACATGCTGAAGTTAGCAGCGCCGATGGAGATGCCGAGATACTGCTCCCAGAACTCTTCGAAGGCGTGGCCCCAGCCGGAGTTGGTGATCGCGATGGCGATGATCGTCGACAGCAGGAGCAACAGACCCGCAGACGGCCCCCAGCTCGCGAACTCGAGCGCTGCGGAGCGGAAGCGATGACCGAGCGTGCCGAGCATTGCGTCGAGGAACGAGCTTTCGTCCCACGGGCCGTCGTAACGCCGTCCGTTCATGAAGAAGGTCGGCGTGATCATGACGCCGCTGGCGTAGGCGCTGCGCTCGTCGGCGGTGACGCGGTCCTTGGCGTGCTGCTCGAAGTCAGGCGAGGCGGTGGCGTAAGGCACGTCGATGCCGAGGTCGGCGGCGACGGCGCGCAGATCATCCTCGGTCAGCATTTCCGAGCGCGACATCAGCTTGATGTGCGCTTCCCAGAAACGGTCGTCGTCCGGTGCGTGCTCGACGAGCTCGGCCGCGCGGCGCGCCAGCTCGTTGCCCGCGACGGGCCGGTGGCGGAAGACATAACGCAAGCGGTCGCCAAGCTCGTCGCGGACCTGCGAGATGCGCGCGTTCGCAGCGCGGCAGTAAGGGCAGGCGTAGCTGCCGTACTCGACGAGCGTGATGGGAGCGGTGGCAGGGCCGAGAGTGTGGTCGTCGGCTCCAACTTGGCGGTCGAGGCGGTTGCTCGGCGGCGTGTGGTTCACATTACCTCTTGATCAGTTGGAGCGGCCAAAAAACGCGGTGGGGCCGCGCTGCTCAAGGGTCGATACCTACATGGGACGTCCGGCCAAGTCACCCCTCGCAGCCGTGGACGGATTAACGCTTCACGCGGGCTTGCGGAGCGCTTTCTGCACGGCCTGCTCCAACGCCTCGAGAAAGCGCGAGCGGTCCTGACGCGTGAATGCGGCGTTGTAACCTTTGCTCTCGCCCGTCTCGCGCAAATGCGCCGACAGCTCGCGCATTGCGAGTGCCATGCCGATGCCGTGTTCGGTGAACGGTTTGCCGGTCGGCCCGACGACCTGGGCGCCCTTCTTGAGGCAGCGCGCGGCGAGAGGGATATCGGCCGTTACGGCGATATCGCGCGCTCCGATGTGGGCGTCGATCCAGTCGTCGGCGGCATCGGGTCCATCGGAGACGACCATGCGCCGCACCAGCGGGCTCTCGGGTAGGCGCATCCAGGAATTCGAGACGAAGTGCAGGACGAGGCCGTGGCGCTCGGCGACGCGCAGTGCCTCGTCCTTCACGGGGCAGGCATCGGCGTCGACGAAAATCTGAGGGGATGTCGGTTCGGTCATGCGCGCTGTTTAGCCCGTTCCCGCGTGTGCGCAAGTCTCGCGCCGCAATTATGCATCCCGGCTTCACGGTCCATTCGCCGGCACCGACTTTGATCGCACCGTTTCTCGCACGATGTCGGAAGACGCGTGTGTGGGTTGAGGAGAGATCAGATGCGGCAGGTCGACTATATTCTCGGTCATTCAGACAGCGAGTTGCGTCGTCTGATGCTTCAGTCCGCGGTCATCAGGCCCATCACTGAGCGGTTGCTGCACGAGTCCGGCATCGAGGCCGGCATGCGGGTGCTCGATGTCGGCAGCGGCACCGGAGACGTTGCCATGCTGGCGGCCGAGCTCGTTGGTCCCCGAGGCAGCGTGGTCGGGATTGACCGCAGCGCCGATGCGCTGCGCGAAGCGCGAAAGCGCGCGAAGGCTACCGGCCACAGCAATATCGAATACATCGAAGGGAGTGCGGAGGACTTTTCCGCGTCTGGGCCTTTCGACTTGGCGATCGGGCGCTACGTGCTGATCCATCAAGCTGATCCAACAGCTTTCATTCGAGCCGTCGCAAGCCATGTGCGGCCCGGTGGGATCGTCGCCTTTCATGAGATAGATATCTACAGCGAAGCCCGCGCTCTGCCGCCGGTGCCGCTATGGACGGAGACCTGGTCGTACATCGTCACAGCGTTCGCCTCGGTGATGACGCACCCTGATGCGGGCGGGCGCATGATCGCGCATTTCGAGGCAGCCGGGCTCGGGCAACCGCAGATGTTTGCAGAGGTGCCCGTCGGTGCCGGCAGAGAGTCGCCGCTCTACTCGGTCCTGGCGCTGTCGATTCGCAATCTGCTGCCGCAACTGGAGAAGATCGGAGCGGCGACCGCCGCCGAGGTCGACGTTGAGACGCTCGAGAGGCGGCTTGGCGAAGCGGTGTCCCGCGAGAGTTCGCAAATGCTCGGACCGACGCAGTTCTGCGGATGGAGCCGCCGCAGCGAGCGGCGCGATCACTAGAGCCGTTCCGGTTTTGGTGAAATCGCGGAACGGCTCTAGACCTTTGTTTGGTCGTGCTTCTTACCGGAAAACTGGTTCCCCCTTTTCCGGAAGCACGCTACGGCATCGGCGCGGCGAGGAGAGCAGCGACGCCGTCAGCATCCAAGACCTTGTCGCTCATGCCGGCGGCAGGCGTGCGGGGGTCCGCGTCCATGACCGGGCCCGACGAAACGGCGACAACGAGGTGCTCCCAAACCTTGGGCACGATGGAGGATTGGCCCCATGTCGCGGAGAGCAGGTAGCGCACTTTCGCATGCTGCGCAGCTGCGCGCTCAAGCGGGCCGATGACCTTCGGGCCGTGCGCCTTGAGCAGAGTTTCCAGCGCACCGGCGCCGAGCAGCGCGACCTGCTCGGCCGACTTGCACTCGTCGAGGGAGGCAAGGATGAAAGTGACGGCGGCTTCGGGTGCTGTCTGCACCATCTCATCGATGCAGTCGTAGGCGCGCATGCGGTCGCCCTTGGCTTCGTGATCACCGCCGGGCGCGGTGATTTTGAACAGGACACGCGCGATGTGTTTGGGATCGAAGACGCCGTCAGCGGTGAAGCAGAGGGGCTGGGCGCCGTCGAATTGACAGTCGAAGCAGCTCCAGTTGCGTTCCATGGTCGGCCACCGGTTCCAAGGGCGGGCTACAGGGAATCGCATCATAGCGGGCGACGGCGCGATTTTGTTGACTTCGGTCTCCGCCATTGAAGCCACGGAATAGAAAATGGCCCGGGTTCCTAGCCCGGGCCATCGTCATTTCATTGCGTGACGCCGTACGGCGTGCCTCGGCTCACGTAGCCTTGTAGGCGGCCTCGCCGCGGGCGAGGGCGAACTCCTC
>CALRVN010000149.1:0-9024 GCA_943371625.1 Hyphomicrobium sp. CS1GBMeth3 | reverse complement strand
CAAGCCGACGAGACGATCGAGCCGGTGCGCAAGCCGCTCGACTCCTCGACCACGACGGACGCGCAGGGCGTCGCTCAGGTTGCGATAACTCTGCCGCCCGTAACGCAGACTGCGAAGCCGCTGGAGGCAAGCGTGATCCTGCGCCTGCGTGAATCCGGCGGACGGACGATCGAGCGCAGCGTCACCATCCCGGTCGACCTGAAGCAGGCGCGCATCGGCGTAAAGCCGCTGTTCAAGGGCACGGAGCTCGACGAGAAGCAGACGGCGGCATTCGAGGTCGTCGTGCTGGACAACACGGGCAAGCGCGTCGATGCCAAGGGCCTCACCTGGGTGCTCAACAGGCTGGACACGAACTGGCAGTGGTATCGCCGCGACGGGCAGTGGAACTACGAGGCCGTCACGATGACGCGCAAGATCGGCGACGGCACGTTCGACGCGACGGCCGATGGAGCCTTCCAGACCATCGAGGCGCCGGTCGAGTGGGGTCGCTATAAGCTCGAGATCGCCTCGGCGGACGCGAGCGGACCTGCCGCGAGCATGACGTTCAACGCCGGCTGGTACACGGCATCGAGCGAAGCGGAGAGCCCGGAAGTGCTCGACGTCGCCCTCGACCGCGCAAGCTACAAGGCGGGTGAGACGGCGAAACTGCGTATCGCCACCAAGGTCGGTGGCAAGGCGCTGGTCTCGGTGCTGGCTGACGGACTGTTGTCGCAGCAGGAGATCGAAGTTCCAAACGGCGGCGGCGAAGCGAATGTTCTGGTCGGTGAGGACTGGGGCCCGGGCGCTTACGTCACGGCGATGCTCTATCGTCCGCTCGACGAAAGCCTGAAGCGCATGCCTTCGCGGGCCATCGGCGTCCAGTGGCTGGGTCTCGACCAGGCGAGCAAGACGCTGGGCGTGTCGATGACGCCGCCGGAGAAGATCAAGTCCGGTACGACGCTGGCCGTGCCGGTTAAGATCGAAGGCCTGAAAGCCGGCGAGGAGGCACGGCTGACGCTGGCCGCGGTCGACCTCGGCATCATCAACCTCACGCGCTTCCAGGCGCCGGCGCCTGAGAACTGGTTCTACGCGCAGCGGCGCATGGGGCTAGAGATCCGCGACTTCTATGGTCGCCTGATCGACGGCATGCGCGCCGAACGCGGCACGCTGCGCTCGGGCGGTGACGGCGGTGCCGACATGGGCCTGCAGGGCAATCCGCCGGTCGAGGCGACAGTCGCCGAGTTCTCCGGCATCGTCAGCGTCGGACCGGACGGCACGGCCACAGTCAACTTCGATATCCCGGACTTTAACGGAACGGTGCGGCTGATGGCCGTTGCCTGGAGCGGCGACAAGCTCGGGCACGGGCAGGCGGACGTCATCGTGCGCGATGCCGTGGCTCTGACTGCATCCGGCCCGCGCTTTCTGACGCTCGGGGACGAGGCGCGCCTCGACCTTGCCGTGCACAACGTGGAAGGACCGGAAGCTGCTTATAAGCTTGAGCTGATCAACGCCGAGAAGCCCGTGCACGCGGCAAACCTCGACCTGAAGGCGAACGAACGGCGCGCGGTGCAGGTGCCGGTCAAGCCGACAGATGTCGGGTTGATTGACTACGACATCCGCGTCACCGGGCCCGACGGCATCGACGTCAAGCGTCACCTGACGTTCGACGTGAAGCCGCCGGCCGCCGACATCAAGCGCACGACCATCTCCAAGCTGAAGCCAGGTGGAAACATCTCGCTCAGCCCGGATCTGGTGCATGACATGATCGCCTCGCGGACGCGCGTGTCGATCGCGGTCGGACCCATCGCGAGCCTCGACATCCCGTCGCTGCTCACGGCTCTCGACCGCTACCCCTACGGTTGCGCCGAGCAGACGGTGAGCCGCGCGCTGCCGCTCGTCTACGCAAACGCCGTCGCCGCGCAGCTCGGCATCGCACCGGACAAGGAACTGAAGGTGCGGGTGCAGAAGGCGGTCGATCGCGTGTTCGAGATGCAGGACTCGAGCGGTGCCTTCGGCGTGTGGGGACCGTCGGCGACGGACCTGTGGCTGACGGGCTATGTCACCGACTTCCTGACGCGCGCCAAGGAGCAGGGCTTTACGGTCAACCCGCAGGGCTTCACCCAAGCGCTCGACAGGCTGCAGAACTTCATCGCTTACGCTGAGGACTTCCAGAAGGGCGGCGAGGACCGGGCGTACGCGCTCTACGTTCTCGCCCGTAACGGCCGCGCGCCGATCGGAGACCTGCGCTACTACGCTGACACGCGTCTCGACCGCTTCTCCACGCCGCTCGCCAAGGCGCAGATCGGTGCGGCGCTGGCGATGATGGGTGACAAGGTGCGGGCCGAGACGGCCTTCGCCTCGGCACTCAACGCGCTCGACCTGCCGGAGACGGCTGGCGTGGGCGGCTATCGCGCCGACTACGGCTCGGGCCTACGCGACAGCGCGGCGCTGGTGACGCTGGCGACCGAGACGCGCATCTCGAACGTCGAAGCGCCGAAGCTCGTCAACGTCATCGCCAAGGCCTACACGGGCCGCAGCTATACGTCGACGCAGGAGCAGGCGTGGCTGCTGCTTGCCGCCAATGCGCTGAGCGAGGAAGGCAACGATCTGAAGCTGATCGTCAATGGCGCGCCGGTCGTCGGTGCCGTTACGCGGGCGATGTCGGCGGACGAGTTGCTGAAGTCGCCGCTCACCGTCGCCAACAATGGTGCCGAACCCGTCGACGCCGTGGTGAGCGTCATCGGATCGGCGCTGACGACCGAGCCACCGATCTCGAAGGGCTTCACGGTCGAGCGCAGCTACTACACGCTCGACGGCAAGCCGGTGGACCTCAAGAGCGCTACTGGCGGCAAGGGCGAGATCAAGCAGAACGAGCGCCTCGTCGCCGTGCTGAAGGTCGAGGCCAAGGAACCGGGCGGCCGCGTGCTGCTGGTCGACCGGCTGCCCGCCGGCTTCGAGATCGACAATCCGCGGATAGTCGACAGCGGCGACGTCAAGGCGCTCGACTGGCTGAAGACTACGGTGCAGCCGGAGCATTCGGAGTTCCGCGACGACCGGTTCGTCGCCGCGTTCAACTTCTCGAGCGGCAACGTCGAGGCGACGAGCGAGGCTCAGGAATCGACACCGGACGGACAGACGGTCACGAAGGGGCCGGCGGCTTCGGCGACGGTCGCCTACCTCGTACGTGCCGTTACGCCGGGCGCATTCGTGCATCCGGCGGCGACGGTGGAAGACATGTACCGGCCGGAGCGCTACGCGCGCTCCGCGGCGGGCACTCTCATCGTTACGCCGGGCAAGTCATGATGCTCGACGCGGTCAGACAACTGCTCTCTCGATTATCGAGAAGTGCATCCGCTGCTTCTGCCTCCCCCTCGATGGGGGAGGGTCGGGGTGGGGGTGGTGCGTTACCTCAAAAGTGGTGGACACCCCCCTCCCTAACCCTCCCCCGCAAGGGGGGAGGGAAAAGGTTTGAAACTCGACGGCCCGCGCGTTGGATCGTAGTCGGCGCGGGCGGGCTGACGGCAGTCGCTATGCTCGGCGCTGCAGCGGGGTATGTCGTGATCGACAGACTCGGGCCGCCGAACCTTTCGACGACGAAGAATGTCTCGACTATCGTTCTCGACCGCGACGAGAAGCTCTTACGCGCCTTCACGACGGCGGATGGACGCTGGCGGCTGCCGATCGAGGTCGCCGATGTGGACGAACGCTACCTCGCGATGCTGATGGCATTCGAGGACAAGCGGTTCTACCAGCACGGCGGCATCGACATGCGCTCGATGACGCGCGCGGCGGTGCAGCTCGTCGGCAACGGGCGCATCGTCTCGGGCGCGTCGACGCTGACGATGCAGGTTTCGCGGCTGATCGAGGGCCGTTACGAGCGCTCAAGCAGCGCAAAGCTGCGCCAGATCGTCGGCGCGCTGCGGCTGGAGCATTCGCTCACCAAGCAAGAGATCCTGGCGCTGTATCTGCGGCTCGCGCCGTTCGGCGGAAACATCGAGGGCGTGCGCGCGGCTTCGCTCGCTTATTTCGGAAAGGAGCCGCGCAGGCTGTCCGTCGGTGAAGCGGCGCTGCTCGTCGCGCTGCCGCAATCGCCGGAGTGGCGACGTCCCGATCGCAACCCTGGCGCCGCGCGCCTCGCCCGCGACCGGGTGCTTCAGCGTGCGGTCGAGGAGGGCGTCATTACGCAAGCCGAGGCGACCCGGGCGGCGCAGGAGACGGTGCCGAACGCCCGGCGGCCGTTCCCCAAGCTCGCGCCGCACCTTGCCGAGGCCGAGGTGATCGCGAAGCCGGACGAGACAGTGCACAAGCTGACGATCGACCGCGGCATGCAGCGGGCGCTGGAAAAGCTCGCCGAGGAGCAGACGAAGCTGCTGGGCCAGAAGCTATCGGCAGCGATCCTCGTCGTTGACCACACGAACGGCGAGGTGATCGCGCACGTCGGCTCGGCGGGATACTTGGACGACGGGCGTTTCGGCGCGATCGACATGGTCGGCGCCATGCGCTCGCCGGGGTCGACGCTGAAACCATTCATCTATGGCCTCGCCTTTGAAGCCGGGCTCGCACACCCCGAGACGCTGATCGAGGACCGGCCGGTGCGCTTTGGAACCTATGCGCCGAAGAACTTCGATGAGGACTTTCACGGCACCGTCACGATCCACGACGCGCTGGCGCAGTCGCTGAACATACCGGCGGTGAAGGTGCTTGCGGCGGTTGGGCCGGGCAAGCTCGCGGGGCGCTTCAGAAAGGTCGGCGTCGACGCGATGTTCCCCGACAAGAGCGTGCCGACGCTCGCGATGGCGCTCGGCGGCGTTGGCCTGACGCTGCGCGACATCGCCACGCTGTACACAGCACTGGCGCGGGGCGGCGACGTCACGCCGCTCATCTATCGCCAGGCCGATCTGGCCGCGTCGGCGCAGACATTGCTTCACGGGAAACAAGCCGAGCGCAAGCGCCTGCTGTCGCCGCTCGCCTCCTGGTACGTAACCGACATCCTCAAGGATGCGCCGCCGCCGCTGAATGCGAAGGCGGGGCGTCTCGCCTACAAGACCGGCACGTCGTACGGCTATCGTGATGCATGGGCGGTCGGCTACGACGGCCGGTACGTGGTCGCGGTGTGGGTGGGGCGCCCCGATGGTGCCGCGACACCGGGCCTGTCGGGCCGGCTCGCAGCTGCGCCGATCCTGTTCGATTCCTTCGCGCGCCTCGGCGAACGGCGCGAGGCGCTCCCGGGCGCGCCGGCCGGGGCTCTGCGCTTGACCGGCTCCGAGTTGCCTCCGCCACTGAAGCGCTTCCGCGAGAACGGCGGCGGAGACGCGGCGCAGGGGCCGTTCATCGAGCAACGCGTGCTGATTGCGTTCCCCCCGGACCGCGCCGAGCTCGAGACTGAAGGCAACGATCCGATGCTGCTGAAGGCGACGGGCGGTGTGCTGCCGCTGACGTGGCTGGTCAACGGGGCGCCAATCACCACCGATCCGCGCGCGCGCCAGGTTGTTTGGCAGCCGGAGGGTAGCGGCTTCGTAAGCCTGACGGTCATCGATGCCAAAGGGCAGGTCGATCGCGTGACCGTGCGCCTGAAACCGTCCGGCGAGCTTGCGGCGATGGCTACCGAGGCCGAGAAGCGATAGTGTCCGCGGGAAGCTGAGCAGCGGCGCGAGCGGCAATGAAAAGACGCCTGATCACGGCAGTTCTATTGGCGCTCGCGACGGGTGCCGCGGGATGTGGCGAGCAGCCTTCGACCGGCCTTCCGGCTCTCGAAGCGAAGCGTTCGGAAACGTCAGTGTCGGGGCTCTCATCCGGCGCCTACATGGCCGGGCAATTCGAGATGGCGCATGCCAAGGACGTGGTCGGCGCCGCGCTAATCGCGGGCGGCCCCTACGGGTGCTCGGAAAGCCTGTTCGCGGACGTCATTCCCGGGCCGGGGACGGCGCTGCTCAACCTGACCAAGGCGATCAACGGCTGCATGCTGAATGCGCTGCAGGCGTTCGGCGTGCCTGATCCGAAGCTGCTGGCGGAACGCGCCGAGCGGCTCGCCGAGCACGATCGCATCGATCCGATCGCAGACGTCAAAACGGATCGCATCTATCTCTTCAGCGGCAAGCGGGACTCGACGGTTTCGCCATCCATCGTCGCGGCGGCCAGCAAGTTCTATGAATATCTCGGCGTGCCCCCGGCCAACATCCAGTTCGTGTCAGACGTTCCGGCCGCCCATGCCTTCGTCACCGACGAGCGCGGACCCGCATGCGATCACGGCGGCAAGCCGTACATCGTCGACTGCGATTACGACCAAGCGGGCGCGCTGCTGAAGCAGATCTACGGTGAGCTCAAGGCTCCGGCCGAGCACCCTTCAGGAACGCTCGCGGTCTTCGATCAGCATCCCTTCACGGAAGATCTGCCCAATCACGGGTTGAGCGATCAGGGCCTCGCGTACATTCCGCAGTCATGCCAGGAGAATGCCGGCTGCCGTGTGCACATCGCTTATCACGGCTGCGGGCAGAACCGGACCTTCGTCGGCGACGCCTTCGCCCGCGACTCCGGCTTCGCCCGCTGGGCCGACACAAACAACATCATAGTACTGTTCCCGCAGACGGCGGCGACGCCGCTCAACCCGCAGGGATGCTGGGACTGGTGGGGGTACACCGGAGCGGACTATCTGACCCGGAAGGCCCCGCAAATCATTGCCGTTTACCGCATGTTGGAGCGGCTCTCGGCGCCGCGCACCTCATCGTGATTAGTATTACCTCGGGCGCGGCAACGGGGCACACCCGCGGCTTGACCGAGCGAATTGGCGCGGGGTCGCCACTCGCCTAATTTGCGCCGGGCGCCTGCACCGACGGGCAGAGCCGAAAAACGATAAAGGGGGACGCGCCGATGGCGGAACTACTCTCGCTCGGCTGGGCCAATGATGCCGGGCGCACGCCGATGCTCCCGCGCTGGCAGCGTCCCTGGCAGCTGGCGATTACGCTCGCTGCCGCGGCAATGATCACGGCGTCGACGGGGATCGGGATTCTGGAACAGGCGCGCGTCGACAACGAGCCGGCCGAAGCGCAGCGCGCCGATGCGGGTGCCGGCGGCAGCACGGCCATCGGGCGCGAAACGGTCATCGGCGCCTTCACAGGCGTGCCGTACACGTATCCGAGCCCGGCACGGGTTGAGAATCCGGGCGCCAAGGGCGCCACCGATTTCACCATCGATCCGGTGGGCTGGTACACGAACCCTTTCAAGAGCCCGGTCTACTACGGCGCGCGTGTTGCTCAGTGGTTCTCGGGCAGGGCGGGGGCGGGCGTCGACTTCATTCATTCTAAAGCCATCGCGCCGCTCGACGACGAGGCGAATTTCTCGGGCACGCTCGACGGCCAGCCGTTGCCGGCGCGCGGCCGCATCAGGGATGTGCTGAGCAAGCTGGAGTTCTCGCACGGCCACAACATGCTGATGCTGACCGGCTTCCTGCGCCTGCCGAGCATCGGTGCACGGCTGAGCCCCTACGTCGGCGCGGGTGGCGGCGTGCTGTTGCCGCATACCGAGTTCGAATACGCCAATCGCAGCCATCCGCGGACGTACGAATACAACTACGCCGGGCCGGCGGGGCAGGCGCTGGCGGGCGTCGAGATCCGGCTGTCGAAGCTGTCGGTGTTCATCGAATACAAGTTCACCTACGGCCACTACGGCGCACCGTTGAGCGAGATGGAAGGCAGCTGGCTGCCGCTGGATCTGTTCCGGCAGGCGAAGCGCTGGTTCGCGGGCGAACCGCCGGCCGGCGGGCACATCTCGGCGGAGATCGTCAGCCATCAGGTGGTGGGCGGCCTCGCGGTGCGGATCGCGCCGGGGCGTTAGAGTCTTGTGCCGGGCGGAGACTAGCCGCGGCACATCGCAGTGCAGCCGGGCGCGGGCGCAATATAGATCGTGCGATCTTCGCGCAGCAGCACGTCGCCGATGGTTTCGGTGACGAGGCCGCTCTTCGCTTCCCAAAGATCGCGGCCGGTCTGCCAATAGCCGTTGGTGTTCTCAATGACGTTGCGGAGGCGGCGCAGCCATTCGCGCGAGACGCCGGCGGGGGCGTAGTAGCGCTCGTGGAAGCGCTCGACGGAGCTCTTGCCGGGGGCAGCCGTCTGCACCTCGTCGACGCCGCCGCTCAACTCGCTGCGCCACGAGCGGTGGAAGAACCACAGGCTTGCGAGTGCCGCGCGGCGATTGTCGCTGGCGAGAAAGATCGGAATGCAGGCCGAAGCGCACATCGCGCCCTGGTCGACCACGGTGGTGAGCTTGTGCGTTTCCTTTATGTGACGCAGGACGCCGATGACCGCGGCCATGTAGTCGACGCGGCCGCCACATGAGTGCAGTGAAAGCTCGACCGATTTGATGTGGAGTTTGTTGCGCTCGAACGCATCGTCGAGTGCCGAGGCCATCTTCTTGTCGACCTTGCCGACCCAGCGCAGGACCAAGCGATCGCCGCCGGCGATGGTTACCGGCCGCAGCTTGCCGTCGGCGCAGTCGTCCGCAGCGACCGCGGACTGCCACGGCGACGCCAGCAACACGAAAAGGAACAGAATCCCCAAAGCACGCATGCCCTAGGACTTCCGTCATCGACGTGGCGAAAAGAGGGTAAAGCGAAGTTAACCAACAAGTTGGGTGAACGCGGATCAGAAGCGCCGGAGCAGACGCTCGTAATAGTCGAGCTCCTGCGTCGGTCGCGCCGGCTGAGCGAGGCGCTTGCGCAGCTCCTCTAGGATCTCGCGGGCGCGCTGCATCTCGATCTCGTCGGGCACCTTTACCGAGTTGCCGGCGTCGGGCCCCTGGAAGCGCTGCGGGCGGCCGAGTGGGTCACGCGGCTGCTCGCCGTTCTGGCCGTAGCGGGAGGCGCCTTCCTTGGCCATGCCCTCAGCCATCTTCTGCGCTCCCTGGCGCATCTGGTCGAGCGCCTCCGACTGGTCGCCCAGCGCGGTCTCGTTGTCGCCTTCCTCGAGCGATTTCTGCGCGTTCTCCATGGCGTCGCGCGCCTTGTTGAGCTCGTCCTGGCCAGCGCCGAGCTTGTCGAGCTCCTGGCGCAGC
>CALRVN010000148.1:0-9059 GCA_943371625.1 Hyphomicrobium sp. CS1GBMeth3 | reverse complement strand
CTGGGATGCACCGGCGGCCGTCGGCATCGCGCTGGCACAGAAGAGGAGCGGAAGCGGACGTCCCGTGGTGGCGTTCATCGGTGACGGGTCGCTGCAGTACTCGATCCAGGCGCTCTACACCGCGGCGCAGCTTCGCCTGAAGGTCATCTTCATCGTCCCCTGCAACGGCGAGTATGCAATCTTGAAGGCGTTTGCCGACCTGGAGAAGACGCCGAACGTTCCGGCGCTCGATATCCCGGGCATCGACATTCCTTCGCTGGCGAAAGGCTACGGATGCGCGAGTGCGTCGCCGCGGACGCGCGAAGAGATCAAGGCTGCGTTCTCGGAGGCGCTGCGCGCCGACGGACCAACGGTGATCGCCATTCCGATCAAGCCGGAGCTTCGTCCGCTGACTGCGGTGTAGTGTTTTGTTGTGCGATGTCGGAAGCGGCGCGTGTGTGCTGCTTCCGGCGTCTGGTATTTTGCTCATTTATTCGCCGACTGCCGACTAGCGGCTGAGCAGAGTCGCTCAGCGAGATCGATGCGCGGCAGCAGACTTCCTTCAGAAACAGTGACTTGGGCGGCTGGCACGCGCCTTGCCTAGAGTATTACGAACTTCGCAATTCGTAATACTCGGCTGGAGTCTGTCTGAAGGAGGTTGGCATGGGGTGTAAGGCTCGCTTGAGCGCGGTGCTCGGGCTCGCGGTTTCTCTATTGGCGGCAGTCGCCGGCGGGGCTTCGGCCGCGCCGCTGAAGGTGGCCTACAGCGATTGGCCCGGCTGGGTCGCGTGGCAGGTCGCGATCGAGAAGGGCTGGTTCAAGGAAGCGGGCGTCGACGTCGAGTTCGAGTGGTTCGACTACGTGCCCTCGATGGACGCGTTCAGCGCCGGCAAGGTCGATGCGGTCTGCATGACCAACGGCGACGCGCTCGTTACCGGCGCTGCCGGCGGCAAGAGCGTCATCATTCTCGTCAACGACTACTCCAACGGCAACGACATGATCGTCGCCAAGCCGGGGATCAAGTCGCTCAAGGATCTGGTCGGCAAGAAGGTCGGGCTCGAGGTCGGTTTCGTCGATCATCTGCTGCTTCTCAACGGCCTTGAGAAGGCTGGTATCAAGGAATCCGACGTCACGCTCGTCAACACCAAGACGAACGAGACGCCGCAAGTGTTCGCTTCGGGCGATGTCGACGCAATCGGCGCGTGGCAGCCGAGCTCGGGACAGGCGCTCAAGGCCGTTGCAGGCTCTACGGCGATCTACACCTCGGCCGACGAGCCGGGGCTCATCTACGACGTGCTCGCCGTCAATCCGGCAAGCCTTTCGAGCCGCAAGGCAGACTGGCTGAAGGTGGTGAAGGTGTGGGGCAAGGTCGTCGCCTACATCAACGATCCGAAGACCGCTGACGACGCTTTGAAGATCCTCGCCGGCCGCGTCGGGTTGAAGCCGGAAGAATACAAGCCGTTCCTCGGCGGCACGAAGCTGCTGACGCTGGCGGAAGGCGCGAAGGTGTTCGAGAAGGGCGACGGGTTCAAATCGCTCTACGGCTCGACGCAGCTCGTCGACAACTTCAACATCAAATACGACGTCTACAAAGAGAAGCAGGACGTTGCCTCCTACATCGATCCGTCGCTGACGGACGAGGCCGCGAAGTAGCACGCCAAACGGGTCCGGTCGGCTACCGCTAGAGGGCAATGGATGGAACGCGCGAAGCTGTTCATGATACGGGCGCCGTTGACGCCCACGTCGAGGACGCTCTTCGCCGTTCTGTCCTTTGTCCTGCCGGTGCTCGTGTGGTGCGCGGTCAGCTACGTGCCGTGGATCTGGCATCCGATGGTGCTGGTGTCAGATCCCGGCAGCGTGAGCTACTTCAAGATCGGCATGCGCGTTCCGCGCGAGACGTTCGATCGCGAAGCGGCAACCGCGAAGGCGAAGGGCGCGGCCGTATCTGCGGGCGCTCCCGCCAATCCCGTCTATCTGCCCGCGCCGGACCAGGTGCTGACCGCGTTCTACACCGCATTCACGACGCCGCCGCAGACGCGCGACGGCAAGTGGCTGCATGAAAGCCTGTGGCACAGCGTGCAGATCATCTTCTGGGGCTTTCTCATCTCGTCGCTGATTGGCGTGCCGCTGGGGATTCTTTGCGGCGCCTACTCGGGGTTCGCGCGCACGACGGAGCCATTCACGGAGTTCTTCCGCTATCTGCCGGCGCCTGCGTTCGGCGCGCTGGCTGTCGCCATTCTCGGCATTTACGACGGACCCAAGATTGCGATCATCGTCATCGGGACGCTGTTCCAGCAGATCCTGATCATCGCCAACACGACGCGCACGCTCGACTACCCGCTGGTCGAAGCAGCGCTGACGCTGGGCACCAAGCGCGTGCAGATGCTGCCGCGCATCGTCAGTCCGGCGGTGCTGCCGGCGATCTTTCGCGACCAGCGCATCCTGCTCGGCTGGGCGTGGACCTACCTGATCGTAGCGGAGCTGATCGGCACCTCGTCCGGCATCACGTGGTTCATTACGCAGCAGGCGCGGTATCAGAATTTTCCGAACGTGTACGCGGCGATCATCATCATCGGCATCCTCGGGCTCACGACCGATCTGGCGCTGGCATTTCTCGGGAAGCGGCTCTTCACGTGGGATCGCACGGGGGAGACGAGATAGCCATGGACAAGCGGGTCTCGTCGGTCAGCTATCTCAGCCAGTCGGAGGCGGTGCGGGAGCGGTTCGCACGCCTCAAAGCGCGGGACGTCATTCTCGACGTCCGCAACTTGACCAAGGTGTTCAGCGCGCGCGGGAAGGAAACGACGGCTCTGAAGGACATCAGCTTCGCGACGCACCGGCGCGAGTTTCTTTGCGTGATCGGGCCGTCGGGCTGCGGCAAGTCCACGCTCATTCGTATTCTGGCGGGGCTGGAGGCGCAGACGTCGGGTGACGTGCTGCTCGACGGCAAGCCGGTTGTCGGGCCGGGGCGCGATCGCGGCATGGTGTTCCAGACCTACACGCTGTTCCCGTGGCTGACAGTGAAGAAGAACGTGATGTACGGGCTGGAGGTCAACAACGCCGGGAAGTCGGAGGCGGAAGCGCAGGCGTTGCAGTGGCTCGACCTCGTCGGGCTGTCGAAGTTTGCCGACAGCTATCCGTATCAGCTTTCGGGCGGCATGAAGCAGCGTGTCGCCATCGTGCGGGCGCTGGCGAACCAGCCGCGCATTCTCTTGATGGACGAGCCCTTCGGGGCGCTCGACGCGCAGACGCGGACGCGGATGCAGGCGCATCTGCTCGAGATCTGGCGCAAGATCGACATCACGATCATTTTCATCACGCACGATCTCGACGAGGCGATCTTCCTCGCCGACCGCATCCTGGTGCTGAAGCCGCACCCTGGAGAGGTGATCGAGATGATCGAGGTGCCGGTCCCGCGTCCGCGGCATGAGAGCCAGGTGACGAGTGAGGAATTCCTGGCGACGCGGCAGCGTCTCGACGAGCTCATCCATTCCCGCGCCGATGGGCATGCGGCGGACGAAGACGAGGACGCGGGGATGCACGCGGCGCTGGCGCGTCTCACCGACGTCACCGACAACGTGGAATAGGACGCACGCGATGTTGTGGGCCGAGCGCACATGGACGGAGTTCGAGACCGATCTCGCGGCTTCTCGGCATGCGGCCATTCTGCCCGTCGGGGCGACGGAGCAACACGGCCCGCAGCTCGGCACCGGCATGGATTTCGTATTGGCGGACCGGCTGTGCTCGGCGGTGGCGGCGCGCACCAAGGTGCCGATGCTGCCGACGCTGCCCTACGGCTGCTCGCTTGGTCATAGCCGCAGGTGGCCGGGCACCATCGCGTTGCAGCCCATCACGCTGATCCAGGTGGTCAAGGAGATCGGCGACTGGGCCTACCACAGCGGCGTGCGACGCCTGTTCATCGTCAATACGCATGTGACGAACTTTGCGCCGCTGCGCTGCGCGCTGGAAATGCTGCGCGCCGAGCACGACGACATGATGCTTGCGGTGGTGAACTCGGCAACGATCAGCCCGCGCATTCGGGACGTGCATTTCGCCGAGGGTGACGACTGGCACGCCAACGCGGCCGAGACGTCTCTGATGATGGCGGTGGCGCCGGAGGTCGTGCGGGAAGGGGCGATCGCCAGTTCGGACGATCCGGATCGGACGGGTGGGCTGGTGTTTTCGCATCCGGTCAATCGCACGAGCATCAATGGGGTGACGGGTGCGCCGAGCCGGGCGAGCGCGGCGCAAGGCACGGAGCTGTTCGAATGGATGGTCGAGGATCTCTCGGCGCTGGTCGAGCGCGGCATGCGCGAAGAGCCGCCGCTCGCCCACTCCTACTTCTCGAGACTGACGGCGTAGACAAGCACTGACGCAAGTGAGGGACGCATGACGGCCAACGGCGATATAGCGCAGCTTCAGAAGAGCCTCGAAGAGAAGGGCATCAAGTACTGCATCGGCGCGTATGTCGACATTCACGGCGTGCCGAAAGGTAAGGTGGTTCCCATCGATCACCTGGAGCACATGGCGCACGGGTCGGAGCGTTATACGGGCTATGCGCTGGACGGCCTGGGTCAGGCGCCGCACGACGACGAGATCACGTCCATCCCCGACTTCAATCACATCATCCAGCTGCCGTGGGAGCCGAAGGTCGCGTGGATTCCGGCCGACAACGAGTTCCAGGGCAAGCCGTACCCGCTCAACACGCGCGTGGCGCTGAAGAGCGTTATGGCGGAAGCGGCGAAGATGGGCTTCGGCTTCAATCTCGGTGTCGAGTGCGAGATCTTCGTCGTCAAGAAGAACGCCGACGGGTCGCTGTCGATCCCCAACCCTGACGATAAACTGGTGAAGCCCTGCTACGACGTCGCCGGATTCATGGACAACTTCACCTGGCTCGACCAGATGGCGTCGGCGATGAAGACGCTGGGTTGGGACCTATATTCGTTCGACCATGAGGACGCCAACGGGCAGTACGAATTCGACTTTGCCTACTCGGACGCGCTGACGACGTGCGATCGCGTGACCTTCTTCCGCTTCATGGCCAAGCACTACGCCAAGGAGCAGGGTCTCGTCGCGACGATGATGCCGAAGCCCTTTGCCGACAAGACCGGCAACGGCGCGCACTTCAACATGTCGCTCTCGGACCTCACAACTGGCAAGAACGCCTTCGCGTGCGATCCGAAGGACGATCCGCGTGGGCTTGGCCTGACCGAGACGGGCTATCACTTCATCGGCGGAATCCTGAAGCACGGGCGGGCGCTGTGCGCCGTCTTCGCGCCGACGGTGAACAGCTACAAGCGCCTCGTACGCCGCGGGAGCATGGCCTACTTCTCGTGGGCTCCTGTGTTCAACTCGTACGGCTCCAACAACCGCACCAACTCGGTGCGCGTGCCGATGGGCGGTGGTCGCTGCGAGTCTCGCAATGCGGACGGCGCGGTCAATCCGTACCTGGCGGCGACGCTCGCGCTCGCGGCGGGTCTCGACGGCGTGCGCAACAAGATCGATCCGGGCGCGCCGAACGAGGACAATCTCTACGCCATCTCGGAAGACGAGCGGCGTGCCCGAGGTATCGAATTCTTGCCCCAGACGCTGCAAGAAGCAGTCGAGGCGTTCGCCGCCGACCCGCTGGTCGAGGCGACGCTCGGAAAGGAATTGCGCGACGAGTTCATTCTCTACAAGCGCAACGAATGGGAGGCCTATCACCTTGCGATCAGTCCGTGGGAAGTCGAGCGTTACACGCACCTCTTCTGAGGCGGCAGAGAAGGCGATGCTCAGCAACGGTCAGTCAGAATCGCGCTTCGTCAGCCGGATCAGCATCTCGTTGCCCGAGAAGCTGCTGACCGAGCTCGATTCGATGGTCGGCGATCGCGGTTTCCAGAGCCGGTCGCAGGCGATCAACGACATGCTGCACATGTCGCTGATCGAACACCGGCGCGAGTTCGGCGACGACGTGATGGTGGGGACGATCACGCTCTACTACAAGAACGCAACGCCGGGCTTGCAGAAGAAGCTGGCCGATTTGCAGGCAGTGCACATCGACGAGGTGATCAGCTCGCTGCACATCCATCTCGCCAACAACGAGACGCTGGAAGTCATTCTCGTGCAGGGGCCGGCGGCGAAGCTGCAGGAGATCGCCGACGAGATGATCACGCGACGCGGGATCATCTCCGGCAAAATGCAGCTCATTGCAGCGCTCATTCCGCAGTTGCATCCGTTCCCCGAGCCTCGCGGCAGGAAGGGATAGGCCCGTCGATGCTCGCGCTTTCGGACATGCAGGGTCTGTGGAGCCGCTCGCTGCTCGTGCGGCCGGACGGGACGCGCGACGAGACCACATTCGTTGCGTGGCTGCAGGGGCCGACGCTGTTCGTCGATTTGCGGCAGCCCGACGAGCGGCCGAGCTTTCGTGGCGTGCGCTCGCTCGGCGATCTCAACGGCGAGCAGATCGCGTGGCTGGCCGAGCAGGAGGGGTTTGCCGGGCGACTGGAGCAGGACGCGGAGTATTTCGTCTGGTCGCGCACACTGGATTTCCAGCCGGCATCGCTCACGGCCGACAGCGGGAAGCTGTGGCTGGAGGATGAGATGATGGTCGAGGAGGGGCGGTATTCGCCCTACATCGAGCATTGGCATCGCGATCCGGAGCCAGCGACGCCTTGCGCGGCGGCACGGCTGTTCGACAAGTCGGCGGGCGTCGAAGGGTTCTTAGTGCGCGCGGGCGAGATCTTCATGTACGCGCGGGCGCGTACAGGCGTGTCGCGGACACCGGGGAGCCGGCTGAGCGAGGGACTCGACGAGGCGCGGTCGCTGGAAGCAGCACGGCAACTCGTCGACTGCGAGATTTCGCTTGGATGCGTGTCGGGAAGCGAATGGGCGATCATGCGCTCGAGCCTTCCGTATCGTGAGGGCGCGTTCCTGGCGCCACAGATTGTTCTCACGGAGCAGCGCTGCAGCACGGCGGACATTGCCGCCGACGGGAGTGCGTTGCGCAGGCGCTGGGAGCTTCTGGAGCTGGAAGGTGATGCGACGGCGCTTGGCGAGCAGGCCGAGCCCGAATTCGAATCCGTGGCGCAAGGCTGAGCAATCAAGAGGTACCCAATGCAAAGCTCATCTCGCGACTTTACCGACATTCCCGTGATCGATGTCTCGCCGCTCAACGGCAGCGATGCCGCGGCGCAGGCGCGCGTGGCTGAAGAGCTGGGTAGAGCGGCGCGGGACGTCGGCTTTCTCTACGTCACGGGCACGGGCATCGACGAGAAGCTGTTCGACGATCTCCTCACCGAGACGAAGCGCTTCTTCGCGCTCCCGCTGGAGAAGAAGATGGAGGTCTACATCGGGCGCTCCAGCAATCATCGCGGGTACGTGCCGGAAGGCGAGGAGGTTTTCTACGGCGGTACGAAGGACAAGAAGGAAGCCTTCGACATGTCGATCGACCTGCCGGCGGACGATGCCGACTACGTCGCGGGGCATCCCATGCTGGGGCCGAACCAATGGCCGGCGCAGCCGGGACTGAAGGAGGCGGCCAACGCCTACTACGAGGCCGTGTTCAAGCTGGGTCAGACGCTGATCCGCGGCTTCGCAATGGCTCTCGGCGAGAAGCCGGATTACTTCGACAGCTACATCACCAAGCCGCCGAGCCAGCTTCGGCTCATCCATTATCCGTTCAATCCCGATGCCGTGGACGCAATGGGCATCGGCGCGCACACGGACTACGAGTGCTTCACGCTGTTGCGCGCGACCTCGGCCGGCCTGGAGGTTCTGAACGGCGCGGGCGAATGGATCGCGGCGCCGCCGAAGCCGGGCGCTTATGTCGTGAATGTCGGCGACATGCTGGAGCTGTGGACGAACGGGACGTTCGTGGCGACGAGCCACCGCGTGCGCAAGGTGAAGGAGGAGCGCTATTCGTTCCCGCTGTTCTTCACCGTCGACTACGACACGGTGGTCGCGCCCATGCCGAACTTCGTCACGGCCGATGCGCCGGCAAGGCCGAGCGTGAAATCCGGCGAGCATCTCTACGCCCAGACATTGCAGAGCTTCACGTACCAGAAGGAGCGTCTGGCGCGCGGCGAGGTATCGCTGCCGGAGCAGGCCGCGCCGTTGTCGTCGTTCGGGCAAGAGGCTCTGCAGCGGCCGGCGTGACGGCTGCACGTCAACAATAGAAACGGGAATGGATATGACGGAACCCGTCTACAAGGACACCCTACCCGGCGGCAAGCACTGGTCGCTGCTGATGCGGCGCGGCACGACGCTGACGCTGACGGATGTCGAGGGCGGCGCCAATGTCGGCATGCTGTTCTACAACCCGGCGAACCCGCTGGAGCGCTACAACGCGCCCGACACGCTGAAGTGTCAGCACACCTTCAGGCTGACCAAGGGGCACTGCCTCTACTCGGACATGGGCCGGGTCTTCTGCTCGATCATCGAGGATACGCACGGCTGGCACGACACCGTGTGCGGCTGCTCGACAAGAGCGTCAGTCGCCAAGCGCTGGGGTGAGAAGAGCTATCAGACTGCGCGCAACGACTGGCAGCAGAACGGTCACGACAGCCTGCTGGTCGAGGCGGCGAAGTACGGGCTCGGGCGCCGCGACCTCGTCGCGAACGTCAACTGGTTCAGCAAGGTTGCGGTTGGGGATGGCGGTGGCTTGAGCCTCGATGGCAGCGCGTCGCGCGCCGGGGCGAAGGTGGTGCTGCGGTTCGAGATGGACACGCTGGTGCTGCTGCACACGTGCCCGCATCCGCTCGATATGTCGGCGGAGTATCCCCGCAAGCCTGTCGGCTACGAGATCGGCGAGGCGGCACCGGTCGCGGCCGACGACTACTGCCTCAACTCGGCGCCGGAGAACGGCCGCGGGTTTGAGAACAACCGCATTTTTCACGCGGGGTGCTGCTCGTGAAAGGTCCAGCGGCGATGATCAAATACAGCTCCCTCGATCCGGCGGATGCGCGATTCCGTACGATCGTTCCGGCGGGCGCCTATTTCCTCAATGTCGTGAAGAAGGGCGAGACCGTTCGGCTGGTCGATCTGGAAGGCAATCAGGCGGCCGACACGCTGTTCTTCAACGCTGACGATCCGCACGAGCGCTA
>CALRVN010000147.1:0-9153 GCA_943371625.1 Hyphomicrobium sp. CS1GBMeth3 | reverse complement strand
AAGCTGCTGCCGGGCATGCCGGCGGAAGTGCATGTTGCTACAGGCGATCGGACGGCGCTGACCTATTTCACCAAGCCGCTGACCGATCAATTCGCACGCGCCTTCCGCGAGCGCTGAACGCGCAGCGAAGAAGCATCGTCGCCGTAGCTTCCCGCGCGTCGCTGCGATCATGCGCCGCGCAAACGAGCCGCCGACGGACGAATCCATCACGTCCGTGAATTGGGCAACTGGTTGGCCTTGCGCTGCATTCGCAGGCAGCTGCTGCCTTCTCAGGCAACTAATTTTCCTTGCAATGAAGTAACCCGCGGGATCGAATTGTGCCCGGGCGAGATGTGCGCTCGATCACGCGTGGAGGATTGAATGAAGGCTGTCAGTAGAGCACTCGCCGGCTGCTCTGTTGCGGTGGTGAGTGTCATCGGGGGAATGACATCGGCTTCGGCAGCCGAATCTTCCGACCCCATCAAGATCGCGCTGTTCGATTGGACCAGCGTCAATCTCAACGCCAAGATTCTCGGCGGTATCCTGACCAAGCTCGGATACACCGTCGAATATCCCACCACCGACTATCTCTCGAGCCTGACCACCGGCCTCACTAACGGCGACGTGACCGTTGGCGTCGAATTCTGGGATACGACCGCCGGCGAGGCCATGAAGGCGTCCGACGCCACCGGCCAGACCGAAAAGCTCGGGGCCCTCGGCCCCAAGGCCAAGGAAGAGTGGTGGTATCCGCTCTACATGAAGGAAAAGTGCCCGGGCCTGCCCAACTGGGAAGCTCTCAAGGATCCCAAGTGCGCCGCCGCCTTCGCGACGCCCGAGACCGCACCGAAGGGCCGCTACCTCGGCGGCCCGGTCACCTGGGAAGGCTTCGACGATGAGCGCGTCGTCTCGCTCGGTCTGCCGTTCACCGTCATCCACGCCGGCACAGACGGCGCCATGTTTGCCGAGCTAGACTCCGCCTATCAGCGCAAGGCGCCGATCATACTGTGGGTCTATTCTCCCCACTGGGCACCTTCGAAATACGAAGGCGAGTGGGTGCAGTTCCCCGAGTACAGCAAGGCTTGCTACGAGGATCCGAAGGCAGGCGTGAACCCAGAAGCCAAGTACGACTGCGGCAAGCCGCACGGCGATATCTGGAAGTACTCGTGGAAGGGCATGAAGGATAAGTGGCCCGGCGCCTACAAGGTCGCAAAGGCGTACAACATCGACACCGCCGAGCTGAACAAGCTCTCAGGCGAGGTCGACCTCGGCGGCAAGTCCATCGACGACGTCGCCGCCGCATGGGTCGATGCCAACGAGGCGAAGTGGAAAGAGTGGGCGAAGTAAGCCCGCGCCTTCCACACGCGCAATAGTCCTCACGACTAGAGACGAGCCGGCGCTTCCGAAGTTTGGACACCGGCTCGTCTGCTGCATGACCGCATAAGCGGCAGACCGCGCCCCGCATTCGCGCTACGGTGACCCATGACACAAGCCGACGCTTCTCAGCCCGTGAAGCTCGTCTGCAAGGACGTATGGAAGGTGTTTGGTCCGGGCGCCGCCAAAGTGCTCGCCGCGCACGGCGGCAACCCGTCACCGGAAGTGCTGACCCAGGCCAAGCTCGTCGGCGCCGTTCGCAACGCCTCGATCGAGGTGCGTCGGGGCGAGATTTTCATCGTCATGGGGCTCTCGGGCTCGGGCAAGTCCACGCTGGTGCGTTGCCTGTCGCGCCTGATCGAGCCGACCTGGGGATCGGTCCAGCTCGACGGCATCGACCTTCTGAAAGCCAAGCCCGACGCGCTCATCGAGATCAGGCGCCATCGCATGGGGATGGTGTTCCAGAACTTCGCGCTGCTGCCGCACCTCAACGTGCTCGAGAACGTCGCCTTCCCACTCTTCATCCAGGGCCTAGACGAAAAGCGTCGCAGCGAGCGCGCCCGCAAGGTCATCGACCTCGTCGGCCTCACGGGGCGCGAGCACTTCTATCCGCGCGAGCTGTCCGGCGGCCAGCAGCAGCGCGTCGGCATCGCCCGCAGCCTCGCCGTCGAGCCGGACATCTGGTTCCTCGACGAGCCGTTCTCGGCGCTCGACCCGCTGATCCGGCGCGAGATGCAGGCCGAGCTGCTGCGCCTGCAGAGCGTCTTGAAGAAGACCATCATCTTCATCACCCACGATTTCGACGAGGCCATCCGCCTCGCCGACCGCGTCGCCATCATGAAGGACGGTGCGATCATCCAGACCGGCACGCCCGAGGATCTCGTGCTCCATCCGGCAACCTCCTACGTCGCCGAGTTCACCCGCGACGTGCCGCGCGCCAAAGTCATGTCGGCGGAACGCCTCATGCGGCCGCTGAGTGGTGCAGCGGACATCGGCGGTTCGGTCACCTCCGGCAGCAAGGTCGCTTCCTTCGCAGCCCGCATCGTCGAAACGCGCAAGCCGTTCCTCGTCACCGGCGACGACGGACAGCCGCTGGGCGAAGTCACCCCCGACGCGGTGATCGATGTGCTGGCCGAGCGCGACTTCCGGGAGGCACGGGCCTGACGTGGCGGCAACCTCGACAACCTTCCCCGCGCGATCCTTCTCGCTGCCGCTGTGGCCGACCATTTGGGGTGTCGCCCTGCTTGCGACGGCCATCCTCTATCTCGCACCGGGCGTCGCCCCTTGGGCGGTGAAATATCCCACGAGCGCAGTCCCTCCGGTCGCCCACTGGATCTCGGCCTCGATGCTGTGGCTGAAAATCAACTTCAGCTGGTTCACCCGCGGCCTCTCCGACATCCTCAACGTGCCGCTGCAGTGGGCGATCAACCTGCTGTCCAAGGGCTGGCGCGTCGGCCCGCCGCCTGACGGCTTCGTCATTCCGCGCCTGTCTTGGGTCGGCGTATGCGCCGCATTCACCATGGCAGGGTACGTCCTCGGCGGCTGGCGCCTGGCGCTGCTCGCGGCCGGCTGCGTCATCTACATGGCCATCTTCGGCCAGTGGAACAGCGCCATGCTCACGCTCGCGCTCATTTCCATCAGCGTGCCGCTCTGCATCGTCGGCGGCGTCGCGTTCGGCGTCCTGGCATATCGCCGGCCGCAGCTCGACCGCCTCTTCATCGAGCCCGTGCTCGATCTCATGCAGACGATGCCGACGTTTGCCTACCTCATCCCCATGCTGCTGCTGTTCGGCACCAGCCCGGTTTCGGCAATGCTGGCGACGGCAATCTTCGCTATGCCGCCCATGGTGCGCGCCACCACGTTGGCCCTGAAACGCGTCCCGACCGAGATCAACGAATTCGGTGCCATGGTCGGCTGCACGCCGCGCCAGCAGTTGTTCAACGTGCTGTTGCCCGCCGGACGCCCCATGCTCATGGTCGGCATCAACCAGGTGATCATGCTTGCCCTCAACATGGTCATCATCTCCTCCATGATCGGTGCCGGCGGCCTCGGCTATGACGTCTTGCTCGCGCTGCGCGCGCTCAAGATTGGTCAAGGCATGGAGGCGGGCCTCGCCATCGTCGCCATAGCGATCCTGCTCGATCGCTTGAGCCAAGCGGCCGCACGCAAGCGCTTCGTCGGTGTAGACGACGGGCCATTCTGGAAGTGGCACATGGCGCTGCTCATCGCCGGCGCCATTCTGCTCGTCACAACGCTTCTCAGCATCGAGTGGCCCGCGCTCGCCTCGGTCCCGGCGGCGCTCAAGGTCTCCACAGCGCCCTGGTGGAAGTCCGGCGTCGACTGGCTCACCGTCAATTACTTCGACGCCATCGAGGCCTTCCGCACGATCTTGCTGCTGTATTTCCTCAACCCTGTTCGCATCTTCCTCGAGGGCTTCCCCTGGCTGGGCGCCGTCGCGCTCCTCGGCCTCGCAGGCGCCTACCTCGGCGGCTGGCGTTTGGCGCTGCTCGCCGCATCGCTCACGTCCTTCTGCGCCGTGGTCGGTCTATGGGAAAAGACCATGGCGACGGTCTACCTCTGCAGCGTATCGACCATCATTGCCGCCGTGCTCGGCATCGCCATCGGCGTTGCCGCCTCGCGTAGCGATCGTCTCGAATCCTTCCTTACTCCTATCCTCGACACGCTGCAGACGTTGCCGTCGTTCTGCTTCATCATCCCCGTGGTCATGCTGTTCCGCGTTGGCGACGTCACTGCCATGATCGCGACGGTGCTTTTCGCCATCGTGCCGGCCATCCGCTACACCAACCACGGACTGCGCCAGCTCCCGACCACCATGATCGAAGCCGCGGTCGTATCAGGCTGCACCCGCCGGCAGACGTTCTGGCACGTGCAGCTGCCGCTCGCTGTGCCGGAGATCATGCTCGGCATCAACCAGACCGTCCTCATGACGCTGGCCATGATCGTCATTTGCGCCATGATCGGCACGCGCGACCTCGGCCAGGAGGTGTTCATCGCGCTAGCCAAGGCCGATGCCGGACGCGGCCTGACGGCTGGCCTCTGCATCGCGTTCCTAGGAATCACCGCCGATCGCCTGCTGCGCGCCGTCGCTCACCGGACGCAACACAAGCTCGGCATGAGCTGAGCCTGGCGAAGTTGTCGCAGCTGCAAGTCATCCCCTCGATGCTTGCAGGCTGCGCGCAATCGCAGCGAAATTCGCTGCAATTGCGATTGTTTGTGCGCCGCAAACACCGCGTTGGTGAGGTGCCGGCTTATCCGCTCCGCTGATGCGAGCAATATCCGTCCAGGTCGGGCGTGGTGCCCGCAACCGAACTGACCGGAGAGAACCAATGAAGCTCATCGCAACATCTGTGCTGGCCCTCGCCCTCATCGGCGGCGTGGCAGCGAATGCATTCGCCGGCAGCGACGCCGACGATTGCCACAGCATTTCCGACTCTGTGTACGGCACCTGGGGCTGCCGCTAACCGGCCCCGACGGCCGCTCGGGAAGTATCCCGGGCGGCCGAGCCGTACGATTGCGCAAAAAGTCCGCGCCAAAAGCAGCACTTTCTTCGCGACTGTTGGTTTTCCTCAGAGGCCATGGCGCGCCCTGCACCGCCCGACGTCGCGTCGTTGAATGTCAGTCCAGCCGGAGGGAAGCCGCGATGGCCGCACTAGCAAACGAAGGCGACAACGTGCTGCGCAGCCAGGTCGGCGGGCCAGACGGGTCGCCGGATGGCCATGCGCGCCACGTCAGCATTAAGCCTTACGAGTGGCCGGTCGGCGGTTGGGGATCCGCGAAGGGCCTCACCGAAATCCTTCTCCGCGAAGCCATCCCGCTCAAAGGGTCGCTGGCGCTCTTCTGGCAGAACAAGCCGAACGGATTCGCGTGCGTCAGCTGCGCCTATGGTCGCTCGAAGCGAGAAGGCCTCTTTGCCTTCTGCGAGAACGGCGCCAAGGCCACGGCGTGGGAGATCACCGACAGGCGTTGCCCGCCGGAGTTCTTCGCCCAGCATACAGTCACCGAGCTCGAAGAATGGTCCGACTACGATTTGGAAGAAGTCGGTCGCCTGACCCATCCGATGCGCTGGGATGCGGCAACCGACACCTACGTTCCAGTGTCGTGGTCCGAGGCCTTCGCCGCCATCGGCGCCGAATTGAAAGCGCTCGATCCCAAGTCGGTCGTCTTTTACGCATCCGGCCGCGCCTCGCTCGAAGCGTCCTACATGTACCAGCTCATGGCCCGCATGTACGGCTGCAACAACCTGCCCGACAGCTCCAACATGTGCCACGAGAGCACGTCCGTGGCCTTGCCGCCCTCGATCGGCACTCCCGTCGGCACCGTCAAGATCGACGACTTCGACGAAACGGACTGCGTCATGTTCTTCGGCCAGAATGTCGGCGTGAACAGCCCGCGCATGCTGCATCAGCTGCAGGACGTGCGCAAACGCGACGTGCCGATCGTCACCTTCAATCCGCTGCGCGAAAGGGGGCTCGAATATTTCACCAATCCCCAGTCGCCGACCCAGATGCTGACTGGCTCCGAGACGCAGCTCACCACGCACTACTACCAGCTGACGCCCGGCGGTGATCTCGCGGCTCTCGTTGGCATGGCCAAGACGCTGATCGCCATGGACGAGGAGGCGAAAGCGCGCGGCGGCGAGCACGTCGTCGACGCGGACTTCATCGCCAAGAACACCGCTGGCTACGACCAGTTCGTTGCCTCCATGCGCGAGTTCCAGTGGCCCGAGATCGAGGCCTGCTCCGGACTGAAGCGCGCCGACATCGAGGAGGCTGCTAAGGTCTACGCTCGTTCCAAGGCCGTCATCGCCTGCTACGGCATGGGCCTGACGCAGCATCGCTCCGGCGTTATCGCCATCCAGATGCTGACCAATCTGCTGCTGATGCGCGGCAACATCGGCAAGCCCGGCGCCGGCATCTTCCCCGTTCGCGGGCACTCCAACGTGCAGGGCCAGCGCACCGTCGGCATCACCGAAAAGCCCGAGCTCGTCCCGCTCGACCGCTTTGCCGCACAGTTCAACTTCGAGCCGCCGCGCAAGGCCGGCCTCAACACAGTCGAGGCCTGCGAAGCGATCCGCGGTCACGATGTGAAGGCGTTCATTCAGCTCGGCGGCAACTTCATCCGCGCCATACCCGAGACCGCGATCATGGAGCGCGAGTGGCGCGACCTGCGTCTCACCGTGCAGGTCATCACCAAGCTCAACCGCAGCGCCATCATCCACGGCAAGGCCGCGTACATCTTGCCTTGCCTCGGCCGCATCGAGATCGATCGCCAGGCCGACGGCATCCAGTTCGTTACCGTCGAGGACACCACCGGACGCTTCCACTCTTCGCACGGCCAGGTGAAGCCGGCGAGCGAGCATCTTCTTTCCGAGCCGATGATCGTCGCCGAGCTGGCGAAGGCGATTCTGCCCCACAACGACCGTGTGAACTGGGACGACTGGACCGCAGACTACGCCCTCGTGCGCGACGCCATAGCCGAGTCCTATCCAAACATCTTCGCTGACTTCAACGAGCGCATCAAAGACCCGCGCGGCTTCGACCGGCCGCTGCCTGCGCGCGAGCGCCAGTGGACCACCCCCAACGGCAAGGCCAATTTCATCTCGCCACGCAGACTATCGGAGGATCCTGATCTGCCGCGCACACGCGAAGGCGTGATGACCCTCATGACCATGCGCAGCAACGACCAGTTCAACACCACGGTCTACGGCTATGACGATCGCCTGCGCGGCATCAAGGGCACGCGAATGGTCGTGCTGATGAACGAGGACGACATTGCCGACAACGGCCTCAACGACGGTGACGAGATCGAGCTCGTCAGCGCCGCGGGCGACAACGTGCCCCGCATCGTGCGCGGCTTGCGCGTCGTCGCCTACAACATCCCGCGCGGCAGCATCGGCGGCTACTATCCCGAGTGCAACCCGCTGATGCCGCTGTGGCACTACGCCGAGGGCGCCATGGTCCCCGCCGCCAAGTCCATCCCCGTGCGCATTCAGCGCCCAGTCTAGCGTCGATGCTCCTTAACCTCTCCCGGCGGGAGAGGTCGGATGCGATTGTGAGATCGCAGCCGGGTGAGGGGTCACTCCGTCTGAGATCTAAACCCGCTCGATTGCGATGGCCGTTGCTTCGCCGCCGCCGATGCACGCCGATGCAACACCGCGTTTCGCGTCGCTATGCTCGAGCGCATGCAGCAGCGTCACGATCAGCCGCGCGCCCGTCGCCCCGATCGGATGCCCGAGTGCGCACGCGCCGCCATTGACGTTGAGCTGCTCGCGCGAAAGCCCGAGCTCCTTCTGCGCCGCCATCGCAACGACCGCGAACGCTTCGTTGATCTCGTAGAGATCGACGTCTTTGGCATCCCAGCCCGCTTTGCCCAGCAGCTTGCGGATCGCCGGGATCGGCGCCGTCGTGAACCACTGCGGCTGCAGGCTGTGTGTCGCGTGCGCACGAATGATGGCGCGCACCGGGAGCCCGCGTTGCTCGGCGATGGACTGCCGCGTCAACACTAGGGCGGCCGCGCCGTCCGCATTCGCCGACGAGCTTGCCGGCGTGATCGTGCCGTCGGGGCGGAACGCAGCCTTCAGCTTCGGTATCTTATCCGGCGAGACCTTGAGCGGGTTCTCGTCGTCGGCAACGACGATCGCTCCGGCCTTGTCGGAGATTGTAATAGGGGCAATCTCTGACTTGAAGCGGCCTTCACTGATCGCCGAGCGCGCACGCGTCAGCGTCTCGATGGCGAATGCATCTTGGTCGGCGCGCGTGAACTGATAGCGCTCCGCCGTCGCCTCGCCGAAATCGCCCATGCTGCGCCCGCGCTCATACGCGTCCTCGAGCCCGTCGAGCAACATGTGATCGAGCACCACGTCGTGCCCGGCGCGGTAGCCGCTGCGCGCCTTTGCGAGCAGGTACGGCGCGTTGCTCATCGATTCCATTCCGCCGGCCACGACGATGCTCGCACTGCCGGCGGCAATGAGATCGTGCGCCAGCATCGTGGCCTTCATGCCCGATCCGCACACCTTGTTGATCGTCGTCGCGCCCGTGGCATCGGGCAGTCCGGCAGCGCGCGCCGCTTGCCGCGCCGGCGCCTGCCCCTGGCCGGCCTGCAATACGTTTCCGAACAGGACTTCCTCGACCTCGTCGGCGCCAATGCCGGCGCGATCGACCGCAGCCTTGATGGCATGCGCGCCGAGCGCCGATGCCGGCAGCGACGCCAGAGCGCCCTGGAAACGGCCAAGCGGCGTGCGCGCGGCGGAGACGATGACAACGGGATCGCTGATAGCCATGTTCTGAGCCTCCGAGGCGAGGGGAGGCGGATCTGCCCCCTCTGTTCGCGGGGTCAGAGATAATATATGATGATCGTAATGCAATATCCGCTTTCGTCGCAGACGACGGAAGGCGCGCGACACGGATTGGTTCGAACGATGAATGATGCTCCCCGACTTCCCACATCCGCCGATGCCCGCACTGCCATGCGCAGCATGTCCGGCTTGGAGTACCTCCAAGGGCTGATGGACGGCACGCTTCCTGCGCCTGCCTTCGCACCGACCACCGGCATTCGCCCGGTTGAGCTCGCCGAAGGCCGCGTCGTCTTCGAGGGAGAGCCGAGAGGTGAATTCTACAACCCGATGGGCGTCATCCACGGTGGCTGGGTGGCAACGCTGCTCGACACCGGCATGGCGTGTGCGGTCCACTCGGCGCTGAAGGCAGGCGAAGCGTTCACCACTCTTTCCATGAATGTGACTTACGTCAGGCCTGTCACCGAGCAGACCGGCCGCCTCCGCTGTGA
>CALRVN010000146.1:0-9203 GCA_943371625.1 Hyphomicrobium sp. CS1GBMeth3 | reverse complement strand
GCTGTTCCCCGGCGGCGGAATCTCTGCGGCCCCGAGGTTCACCGGCGGATCGAAGCGTGTGCCGTCGGAACTGCAGTGCACTCTTCCGTCGGGCGCATAGAGGAACTTGTTGAGGCCGTCCGCCAGGAAAGCGACGGTTCGCATCTCGGCGATGAACGGCTCCGAGCAGGGTTCCGCCTTGGCGCGGCTGAGCATTCGCAAAGCGTGCGTGGCGGCGGATTCTACTGCGCCGATACGTTCGAGCTCTGCTTGCTGATCGTCGGCGATATGGGCTTCGAGCTGCCAGCGAAGCGCCGCCAGTCCGGCCGCCATGAGGCCGGCAAATATCACGAGCCACAGCGCCGCGCGGAGCAGCGATTGTCGGCCGGCAATGAGTCGCGCGGTGAAAGGCATCGGGCCAGTCTGAGCCGTTGAACGCCACTCGATACCCCAAGCCTCTGAAAATACGATGTTTACTGCCGCTCAAAATTCCAATCGACTTGTCTTCAAAATGCACAAGGCCCTCCGACCGCGACGGTCGAAGGGCCTCTGTGTTGCCGGAAGGAAGGAGGTTCCCGGCTTACTTCTTGCCGATGACGGCGACTTCGACGCGCTGCAGACCGGAGAAGCCGAGAGCGCTAGCCGCTCCCTTCGACAGGTCGATGATGCGTCCCTTCACGAACGGCCCGCGGTCAACGACGGTCACGACCACCGAGCGGCCGTTGCTCTTGTTCGTGACGCGCAGCTTGGTGCCGAAAGGGTGCGAGCGATGCGCGGCGACCATGGCGCCCGAGCTGTAGGACCGGCCGCTTGCCGTTGTAGACAGGTCCGAATAGTGCGACGCGGTGCCGGTCTGCGCGTTGGCTGCTGCAAGCGGCAGCAGCGTGACGGCGGCGAACAATCCAGCGCGTAGGGCTTGCATGGGAACTCCCTCGGTTGTTGTTGAAGGGCGCTTCGTTGCATAACCAAACGGGTGCGGGAATATCGAGTTCAATCAAAGAGTTGAAACGCTCTGCAATACATTTTTTGTTAACCATCTTCAGGCCCGCAAGCACCGGGATAGCGAGGTGCAGGACCGTTACCGGGGCGCTTCAACTTGTCGCTGAATGTTAAGCATCTTCGGCGCTGCCGAACGCGCCGCACGGAGCCTCAGCGCGTCTTCTTGCGCGCGCTGGGGGCGCCGTCGTTGGCCGGGATCTGCCGCGTCGACTGCCGCAGCGCCTCTTTGAGCGACGACGGCCGCCCGTGCTTCTTCAGCAGGTCGCGGAATGCTTCGTCCGCGAGATCCTGCATGTCCTTCATGGAATCGCGACCGAGCAGCTCGAGCGCCCGCAGCGTCTCTGCATCGAACGCGATGAGTTTCCGCGGGTCGCGCTCGGTCGCCTCACCGGTCTTAGCAGTTGCCGACGGCCTTGATGGGGGCTTCGTTGGCTTTTTAGGCGCCATTGCGGGCCCCGTTCGCCGCTTCGTCAGGCGCGCTTGGCGCCTCGACGCGGCGCTGCAGTACGCTTGCTACCGGCACCCGCTGCCTTTGCTTTGCCCGTGCTGCCTTCGCCGATCGACTTGCGCAGCGCCGCCATGAGATCGATGACCTTCGCCCCGCCGGGCGCAGCCTCCTCGTGCGGTGCCTTGATCTTCTGGCCCTTCATCTTCTTGTTGACCAGTTCGCGTAGCGCCGTGGCGTAGTGATCCTCGAACTTGTCCGGCGCGAAGGTGCCCGACTTGCGCTCGATCAGCTCGACCGCGAGATCGACCATCTCCTTGTCCGGCTTCATCGAGGGAATGTCGTCGAAGAACTGCTCCGGCTCCTTGAGCTCGTCGGCGTAGCGCAGCATCTCCATCAGGAGGCCGTCGCCTAGCGCCGTGATAGCTACCAGCCATTCGCGCCCGCCGATCGTCAGCTGCGCCAGGCCCGCCTTGCCCGTCTTTTTCAGCGCCTCGCGGATGACGACGTAGCCCTCCGCCGCGTGCTTGTCCGCCGGCGCCACGTAATACGGGCGTTCGAAGTAGCGCGGATCGATTTCATCGACATCGACGAACTTCACGAGGTCAATGGTCTTCTTACTCTCGAGCTTGACCGCATCGATCTCGTCCGGGTCGAGCATGACGTAAGTGTCGGCGTCGACCTCGTAGCCCTTGACGATGTCGGAGCTCTTCACCTCGCCGATGCCCTGCACCGTCTTGGTGTAGTTGACGCGCCGGCCGGAAGGCTTGTGGATCTGGCGGAAGGAGATCTCGGACTTGCTCTCGACGGCGTTGTAGAGCTCGACGGCAATCGAGACGAGGGAAAGGCGCAGGAAGCCCTTCCAATATGCACGGGCGGCCATAGTAAGCTCCGCAACTCGGGGGAAACGCGGCCTCTACTTTAGGACGCCAATCATAACAGAAAAGTTCCTATGCCGCAGGGCGCATCGGTGCGATCGCAACGGATCATCCGTGTTCGACCCCTTCCGTCAGCAGTTGCTGTCTGAAATCCGCGACGGTCACGGAGCAGCGGCGTTCCTCGCAGGAGAGGGCGGGGCCAGCCGAGCCTCCGATCGCGATGTCAGCCCGGACATCCGCCGGGAAAGGGCCAGGACGCCCCTATGACGGGCTTTCGGGTGCGCATTGGGCGACGAGCGTGGCATTGCAGTCACCCTTAGTTAAGCGACCGTTGTTACTTTCTCGGAATGAGGCGGACCCGGGGGGAAACGACATGTTCCGCGGTCCTTATAAGGATCAACGAGGAGAACATGCGGATCACCTTTGCTCTCGGCTCGGCGGCTCTCGCGGCGCTGACCCTCATTGCTATGCCCGGCACCGCCAACGCTGAGTTCTATCGCACCCCCGGCGGCGAGGTGAAATACCGCCGCGAGGACCCGAACGCCTCCGGCCCGTACCTCTTCTACTACCGCGGATACGCCTATCCGTATTACCCGGGCCTCGCCTATCGTGAGCGCACCGGCGAGGTACGCCCGACCGACCGCCCGACCCGCGTCCCGGTCCAGCGCTAACTGCTGCGCAATCACGTCCCGATGATTGTCATCCCGGCACTCGTTGCCGGGATCCAGCCAACGGCTGGCACCTGAGCTTTCGGATCGATGGATCCCGGGGACAAGCCCCGGGATGACAGACTTTGGTCGCATCGACAGCACTCTTGGCTGCGAAGGGGCATGGGGCCAAGGGCGCCCGGCGCCACAGCTCCGATCGCCCGAGCGTCTATCAGCGAGGGCGTGAATCGGCAGCGCAAAGGAGGCGCGGCCATCAGCTCGCGCGACGGCCGCCGTCCGCAAAGCTTCCTTCCGCTCGTGTCACCAAAAACTACTGGTTCACAGCCACTTGGCCGTCGTCGCCCTCGAACGGATACTGCGAGGGATCGAACGGCGGGCGGATGCCCTTCTCGACCATGATGCGTGACCGCCGCTTCAGCAGTGGCAGGATCTTCGGCGCGATCCAGATCGCGCGCCGCGACGCACCCGGGTCGACGAGCTGTGTCGGCGGCACCTTGAAGCCGCGCCACTTCAGAATGAAGCCGATCGGCACCGCCATCTCGTCCTGAAGCGCGATCATCTCTGCATAGAGCTTCGCCGCCGGCGAGATGATGGTTCCGAACCCGTTGCGCGGCTGCGCCCACCCGACGATGTAGAGGTTCCGGACGTTGGCCGGGAATGCGCCGCCATAGACGTGCACCACGTCGTTCTCGATCGGGACTAGGTTCTTGGGCAGGAACGGGATCGAATTGTTGAACCCTGTTGCCGTCACCACGAGGTCGTACTCGCCGACGCTCCCGTCGGTGAAGTGCACCTTGGTGCCTGAGAAGCGCGCAACGTCGGGACGCGGCTTGATGCGGCCCTGGCGCAGGTAGTTCAGCACGTCGGTGCCGAACGCCGGGTGCCGCTCGAACAGCTTGTAAGAAGGCTTTTTCAGTCCATAACGGCGGTAGTCACCGATGAACACGCGCACGATCGAACGCAGGATCAGCCGCTGCACCGGCACCGGCAGGTTCCAGATCGGCAGGTCCGTCAACGGCGCGCCGAACACGGTCTTCGGAAGGAACCAGTATCCCGATCGCAGGCTCCAGTCGCACGACGCCCCGGTACGCGCCGACTCGCAGACGATATCGCAGCCGGAGTTACCGCCGCCGATCACCAGCACGCGCTTGCCGGCGAGCTGCCTGGGGTCCTTGTAGTCGACCGAGTGGATCATCGCCCCGGTGAAACGGCCGGGGTAGTGCGGCAGGCGCTTGTCCCAGTGGTGGCCGTTGCAGATCACCACGCCCTTGTAGGTGCGTTCCTCGCCGTCATCGAAGGCAACGGCCCACGTCTCGTCCGCGAGCGGCCGTGCGCGCACGACTTTGCGCCGCAGCTCGATAGCGCCCGAGAGATCGCGATCGTGCGCGAAGCTCTCGAGATACCGCAGCATCTGCGAACTGGACGGGAAGTCCGGGTAGTGCGCCGGCATCGGATAGTCGGTGTAGCCGGTCGATCGCTTAGACGAGACGATATGCACGCCCTGATACACGCCGTGGCGCCAGAGGCCACCGATGCCGTCGCTCGCATCCACCTGATCGTAGGCAACGCCGCGGCGCTTCAATGCGTCCGCCATCGCTAGGCCAACGGGCCCCGCGCCGATAATCAGCAAGCGGTCGGTTCTCACCGAATTACGACGCATACACAACCCAGAAACATCGAAATCAATGTTCCTGGATTACGCCCAGACCACGCAGCCGTCCACTGCGGCGTCGCGCCTCGCCCACTTATGAAATAGCGAGCGAATAGCCGAGGTTACCCGTCACGAACTGTCACGAAGAATCATGGATGCATCGGGGGGAAGCCGCTGATTATCCAGCAGCAATCCCCGCTTGCGTACCGCTCAACCCGAGCTGCCGCTTGGCCTCTTCGCGCAGGATGTCGATCGACTTCAGTTTCCCGTCCGCCTCGAAGTGCCAGTAGGTCCAGCCGTTGCAGGCGGTCTTGCCCTGCGCCATGGCCCCGAGCCGATGGATCGAGCCCTGGTTGCCGGCCCACGCCAGCGACCCGTCCGCCTTCACCTCTGCCTTGATCCGCTTCCGCGCATCGAGAAGCGTCGCGCCCGGCGTCAGCAACCGCATCTCGACGATCGTGCCGAACGGCACCCGCGGCTCGGCCCGCTTGCTGCGTACCGTCTCGAGTGCCGACAGGTCCAGCGGCTGCGCCTTCGCGATGCGCTCCTCGGCGGCCCTGGCATAGTCGGCGTCGCGCTCGATGCCGATGAAGCGGCGTCCGAGCTGCTTGGCGACGGCGCCGGTGGTCCCGGTGCCGAAGAACGGATCGACGACGAGGTCGCCGGGCTTTGTCGATGCGAGTATCACCCGCTGCAGCAGTGCTTCCGGCTTCTGCGTCGGATGGGCCTTGCGCCCGCCCTGGTCCTTCAGCCGCTCCGGTCCCGAGCAGATCGGGAACAGCCAGTCCGACCGCATCTGCAGGTCGTCGTTCATCGCCTTGAGGCTCTCGTAGTTGAACGTCGCGCGCGCGCGCTGATCGCGCGTCGCCCAGATCAGCGTCTCGTGCGCGTTGGTGAAACGCTTGCCGCGGAAGTTCGGCATCGGGTTCACCTTGCGCCAGATCACGTCGTTCTGGATCCAGTAGCCCAGATCCTGCAGCGTGACGCCGAGCCGGAAGATGTTGTGATAGGAGCCGATCACCCAGATGGCGCCATCCGGCTTTAGGATGCGCTGGCATTCCGCCAGCCACGCGCGCGAGAACTTGTCGTACTCGGCGAAGCTCGCGAATTTGTCCCATTCGTCATCGACGCCGTCGACGCGCGTATTATTGGGGCGCATCAGATCGGCAGCGAGCTGCAGATTGTAGGGTGGGTCTGCGAAGACGAGATCGGCGGACGCGTCGGGGAGCTTCTTCAGCGCGGTGATGCAGTCACCGACAATGACGCGATTGGCCGACTGGGCCACAGGTGAACGACGCACAACCATGGGAACGCAACTTTCAAAGGTCGGGGGAGCACTCACCGTAGCGAGCGACAAGCTCCCTCGGCAGCCGGGAGTCTAGCTAAGCACGGACTCCCTTGACCAGAGATTTCTCTGTTGCCGATGCAGAGGTGAGTCCTATCAAGCACTTGGCCGCGCGTGGGGAATCTATACAACTTCCTCTTCGACCACGACCAGGCCCAGAGCGAGCTGCACTGTCCGGAACGAGCGCCGGTGATGCACCGTCACTCCGAGGCGCTTGATCGCCTCCTGATGCTCCGGCGTGCCGTAGCCCTTGTGGCGCTCGAAGCCGTAGCCCGGATACTTCGCTCCGAGCTTCACCATCAGCCGGTCGCGCGTCACCTTGGCGATGATCGACGCGGCCGCGATCGACAGGCAGCGCGCATCGCCCTTCACCACCGTTCGCGACTCGCACTTGAGCTTCGGCGCCCGGTTGCCGTCGATGGCGACGAGCTTGGGCATTTGCGGAAGTTGCGCAACGGCCTGTGCCATCGCCCACATGGTTGCGTGCAGGATGTTGAGCTTGTCGATGCGCTCTACGTCGGCGATGCCCACGCCGATGACCGACGTTGCCGTGATGCGGCCATAGAGGAACTCGCGCGCTTCCTCGTCGAGCACTTTCGAATCGTCGATGCCGTCCGGGATGCGCTCAGGGTCGAGAATGACCGCGGCGGCAACAACCGGGCCGGCCAGCGGCCCGCGCCCCGCTTCGTCGCAACCCGCCACCGGGCCGCCGTGCAGCTGCAGCTCCGCCGCCTCCAGCTCGAAGGTCGGTCGCGGTCTGGTCTCGGCGGCAGCATTCCCCATGACCGGGGACGTTCGGCCGGACTGACCGCCAAGTCAAAGCGCAGCGCGCGCCTACCTGAGGAAAACCCTCAGAAAAGTTGCATTTGTTGCCCTGCGAGCACGGGGCGCTGGAACAGGTCTGTACGCAGTTCGCTGCGGTCCTCGTTGAACCCCAACCGCTTGATGGCCAGCCGGAAACGCATCCCGATTTGCTCGGCATAAGGCCCCGATCCGCGCATGCGCAGGCCGAAGTCCGATGTGTAGTCCCGACCGCCGTGCATCGATTGCATCAGGTGCATCACCCGGTCGGCGCGATCGGGGAATTCGCTCGCCAGCCATTCCCGGAACAACACGCTGATCTCCAGCGGCAGCCGCAGCATCACGTAGCCCGCCGAACGTGCCCCCGCCTCCTTCGCCGCTTCCAGGATCTTCTCGATTTCGGGATCGGTCAGCCCGGGAATGATCGGCGCCACCATAACCGTCGTGGGAATGCCGGCCTCCGCGAGCTGCCGCACCGCCTCCAGCCGGCGCTTCGGCGTCGGCGCCCGCGGCTCCATCGCCCGCGCGATCTTGCCGTCGAGTGTCGTCACCGACAGAGCCGCGCGCGCCAAGCCGCGCTTCGCCATGCGCGACAGGATGTCGATGTCGCGCGTGATCAGCGCCGACTTCGTCACGATGCCCACAGGATGGCCGGTGCGCTCCAGCACTTCCAGGATCGAGCGCATGATCCGCCTGTCGCGCTCGATAGGCTGATAGGGGTCGGTGTTCGTGCCGATCGCCATGCACGCCGGCTGATAACGCGGATTGGCAATCTCGCGCTCGAGCAGCTCCGCCGCATTCGTGCGCGCATAGAGCTTCGTCTCGAAGTCGAGCCCTGCTGAATGCCCGAGGAAGCAGTGTGTCGGCCGCGCGAAGCAATAGACGCATCCATGCTCGCAACCCCGATATGGGTTGATCGACCTATCGAAGGAAATGTCGGGGCTGTCGTTGCGCGTGATGATCGTGCGCGCCGGATCGTCGAACACCGTCGTCTTGAACGCGTCGAGGTCGCCCAGTGTCTCCCACCCGTCGTCGTAGCTTTCCCGTCGCTCGCCCTCGAAGCGCCCCGTGTGGTTCGAGACCGCCCCCCGCCCCCGCCGCCGCTCGTCATCGACGAGCCCGCCGGGGGTCGCTTCGACCGTCGGTTTTTCGCGTTGCCGCTTCTGCACGTGAGAGCCCTGACTGATTGACCCGCGCAACATAGTGCGAGTGTCGGAACAAATCAAGAACGACGCCCAAGAGTGCCTGACCAGCAGGCAAACCCGCGTTTGCAGTTGTTCAGCCGGCGTTGCCCATGGCAGAGAAGCCCGATGATCTCAGTCGTTATTCCCACCTTGGATGCCGAGAAGGTGCTTCCGGCAACGCTCACCGCGCTCGTTCCAGCCGCGATGGAAGGCGTCGTCCGCGAAGTGATCATCGTCGACGGCGGCTCGACAGACCGCACGCGCGAAATCGCCGATCACGCCGGTGCCGAGGTGATCACCACGCCCGCCAACCGTGGCGGCCAGCTTCGTGCCGGCGCCCATGCCGCCCGCCACCCCTGGCTGCTGTTTCTCAGTTCTGACGCTGTGCTAGATGCCGGCTGGGAACGCGAGGCCGATAACTTTGTGGAGCGGGTCGAGCGCGGCGCCACGCGCCACGTCGCGGCGACCTTCCGCTTTGCCCTGGACGACGAGGGCTTTGCCCCGCGGGCACTGGAGCGGCTCGTGCAACTCCAGAATGCGCTACTTCACCTTCCTTACCGCGGCCAGGGTCTCCTCGTCTCCCGTCGCACCTATGACGAGGTGGGCGGTCACCGTCCGCAGGCTCAGATGGAAGACATCGATCTCGTTCGCCGCCTGGGACCGCGGCGAGTAAAGCTTCTCACGGCCCGCACACTCTCGAGCGCCACCCGCTACCGCGAGGAAGGCTATATCCGCGGGCCTCTGGCAGGCTTTGCGCAGCGCCTGCGCCGCACGCTCCACCTGGCCCCGCGCGAGCTGAGCACCTGAGCAAAAGCCCCGGCATTCCCGTCTCCGCTCGCGCCGTCGTAATTCCGCCGTTAGATTTATGTGACTTGGTGGTGCTCAGCGCTTACGGGGGTAAAAGCTGTGTCAGTAACTTCGTCTCCGCGTCTCACGTCATTGCCGCTGCCGCCGCGCGCAACGCCCGTTCGCCGCCGCAAGCCTGTCGGCCGCCTGTCGTCCGGCGGCTTCCTCTACATCGATAAGGCGACCGCCGATCAGGTCGCTCGCGACGACGGCGCGCTCCCGCGTGTGAGCGACATGCCGGTCGATTTTCCCGTTCTCGTCGTCGGCGCGCACGTGCCCTCGTTCAAGGTCGCCCACGTCGGTGCAGCCCTGAAGGCGCGTGGTGCGCGCGGCTACTGGCTCGTCGAGGTGCAGGAACGCCCCCGCGCTCCGAACGGACGCCTCGCTCAAACGTTGGTTGGCTTTCC
>CALRVN010000145.1:0-9220 GCA_943371625.1 Hyphomicrobium sp. CS1GBMeth3 | reverse complement strand
GTGAACCGCAGGATGCGCCCACCCGCCTTGATCTCGCCGAGTGCGTTGAACGGCTCGGCGACGATGTAGCCGTCGATCTTCTTCGCCGCGAGCGCAGGCGGCATATCTGGCGGCTGCAGGATCTGCAGGTTGACCTCGTTCGGCGCGATCGCCTCGCCCTCTGCCTTGATGACGGGCGTCAGTCCCGCCTCGCGCAGCGCGAGCTGCAGCACGATATTGTGCATCGAATACCAGAACGGCACCGCGATCTGTTTGCCGCCGAGGTCCTTGAAGTCGTTGCCGGTCACGTGGCCGCCGACGACGACGCCTGAGCCGTTAGTATGGCCCCAGGCGACGATCTTGACGGGGAACTTGTTATTGTAGCGCATCCAGACCGGGATCGGCTTCAACAGGTGCACGAGGTTGAACTTTCCGGCAGCGAACCCTTCTACGAGCGGTGACCAGCCGCGGATCAGCGTCGGCTTTTCGGATTCGAGGCCTTCGTCCTTGAAGTAGCCCTTCGCGTGCGCGACCAGCAGCGCCGTCGCGTCGGTGATCGGCAGGTAGCCGATACGCACGACGTCGTCGTCGGCTCGGACCGGGGTGGGATAGCCGCCGAACATCGAGCCGAACAGCGCATAGAGGCCGCCGGCAGCTAGCATGTCCAAGGTCTGTCGACGGCTGAAGCCTTCGTTTTCGATGTCGTGACCGCCGCAACCGCAGCCGATATCGTGCTCGTCGTCTTTCATGTCGTCCCCCTAAGCGCTCTAGTTGTTCCAGCTGCTCTCTGCGGCCAGAATCTGGCGGCCGGCGGCTTTTTCGTAGGCGTCGGCAAGTGTGGAGCGGGCCTGCTGGAAGCCGTCCGCGTCATTGACGGCCCGCAGCACGACCTCGGATTGGATGCGTCCTGGATTGGCGGTCATGATCAGCGCGCGATCCGCCATGGCGGCCGCCTCGTCGATGTCGTGTGTGACGACGACCACCGTCAGTCCGAGCGCGCGCGAGATGCGCCGCACGTCGCGCTGCAACGATGAGCGCGTGAACGTGTCGAGCGATGAGAATGGCTCGTCGAGCAATATAACCTGCGGCGATGGCGCCAGGGAGCGGGCCAAAGCCACCCGCTGTTGCTGCCCGCCCGAAAGATCCTGCACGTTCCGCTTGGCAAAGTCCTGCAGCTCCACGAGCTGCAGCAGTTCCGCCACCCGCGCGGGCGCCTGCTTGCCGCGGTTCGTGAAGCGCAGGCCGAGGCCGACATTGGCTTCCACCGTCAGCCAGGGAAACAGCGACGGCTGCTGGAACATCAGCACGCGGCGCGGCGACGGGCCAACTACGCGGTCGCCATCCACGCGAACCTCACCGATCGACGGCTTTGCCAGACCCGAAAGAATGTGGAGCAGCGTCGACTTTCCGCATCCCGACCTGCCGACGAGCGCGACGATCTCGCCGGGCGCTATCGCAAAATGAATATCGCTGAGGGTCTCGACGCCGTTGCGGTAGCGATGGTGGACGCCCGTTACCTCAACGAGCGCCTGAAGATCTGCAATATTGGCCGGCCTCGGAGATGCGACGCTCATTTCGCGTTTCTTTTACTGATGCGGCTCCGCTCGGCGCGGAGCAGCCATGGCAGCACGAGACATTTCGCTCCGCTTAGCAGAACGATGAAGTCGCGCTAACGAAGTTATTCCGCGAAGTATTTCACTGGCGGTGATGTTCGCCGACGGGAAGGGATCAATCTACGGCTTGGCGGACAAGCAACCGGCAAGCAGCCGGCCGTCGTCGCCGCTGACGGCGCATCCGATCGCGCCGGCCGAGTGATCGACGATCGCCACATCACCTTCGAAGAGCTGCACGGCGTCATCACCCACCGCCACCGTCGCCGCGTGCTTCAACGCGTAGAGCAGCGTCACGTCCATGTTCTCCGTCAAACTCGCCGACGCGTCCAGCATCTTGACCTCCGCGCGATAGGCCGTGCGCGCGTAGAGCAGGTTCAGCACGCGGCTCGAGCCGCCAGTGACTTGGCACTGCGTTTCCACGTCACCGGGAAACCAGACCGGCTCGCCGACCCGATCGACCGCGATTTTCCTCCCGTCGGCAAAGCTCAGTGAGAAGCCGGGACCGTCAAGCAGCGTCAGCACGCGATCGATGCCGGGCAGAAATGAAAACGGCACCGACCGCTCGATCTGTGCCGTCGCAAGCTGCCAGTGCACATGAGGTAGCTGCGCGCCGGCCGGCGAAGTGGCGATAGTCCACGACGTGCCGGCGCCGTTCGGCCAGAGGCCGGCGTGAAACTCATCGCTTCGCAGCTTGATGATCGCCATCGCACCTCGTCTTCATCGCGCAGCGCTACACGCTTCGCACGGCAAGGTGAAAGTTTGAAGCTCGCGCGCGCCACACACACATCGCTGCTGCATATAACGAACCACGGCAGCGACCATCACATCTTGAAATATCGAATGCGGAATTTCTTCGTTCGCCGTTTGCCACCGTCACCATAGAAGCGCTTTAGGGGAATCCAGCGCCGGGGGGCAAATGTCTGTTGAGATGTTCGCAACCGTCGCGCTGAACGGACTGACGGTATCGGCGCTCTACTTCATCGTCGCCATCGGCTTCTCCCTCATCTTCGGGCTGATGCGCACCGTCAACATGGCGCACGGCACGCTGTATCTCATCGGCGCCTACGCGGGCGTCGCGATCTTCTATCCGCTCTACGATCAGGGACAGCCTTACGCCTGGATCGTCGCACTCGTCGCCGGCATGGCGGCGGCAGCCGTGTTCGGCGTCATCCTGCAGGTCACGCTGCTCGGATGGATGCAGGGCCAGGAGCTTCGCCAGACGCTCGTGACCATCGGCGTATCGATCATCGCCGCGGATCAGCTGCTCGCGATTTTCGGCGGCAACAGCCAGCAGTTCTTCGCGCCCGATCCGTTGTTCGGATCGGTCCCGGTTCCGCTCGTGCAGACCGGCAAATACTCGGCTTTCCGGCTGTTCCAGGTCGCCGTCGCGGTCGGCGTCGGCATTGGCCTGTGGCTGCTGCTGCATAAGACGAAGCTCGGCATCATCGTGCGCGCAGGCGTCGACGACCGCGCGATGCTGTCCGCCTGCGGCGTCAACGTCGCCCTCGTTGCGGTGATCGTGTTCGGCATTGGCGCAGCGCTTGCGGGCCTCGCCGGAGTCATCGGTGGAACCGCGCAGCCCTTCGGTCAGGAGAAGGACGTCCAGTTTCTGCTGACGTCGCTAGTCGTCGTCATCGTTGGCGGCATGGGCTCGCTTCCCGGCACGGCGCTTGGGGCATTGCTCGTCGGCATGGCGGAGCAATTCGGCCAGTCTCTGTTCCCGACCTACTCGGTGATGTTCAGCCTGCTCTTGATGGTCATAGTGCTCGCCGTGCGGCCTGAAGGCCTGCTGGGGAAGAGGCTCGCATGAGCATCCCCGGTACGCTGAAGACCATCGCGAGTGTCCTCGTACTCGCAGCGCTGATTGCCCTGCCGTTCTGGTCGCCGGACTTCTGGACCACCAACATCTTCGTGCGCTCGATGGTCTACGGCATCGTAGCCTTGTCGCTGACGTTCCTCGCGCACTATGGCGGATTGCTTTCGCTGGCCCAGATGGTCGTGGCGGGCGTCGCGGGCTACACCATTGCCGTATCGGTGCCGGGCGCCATCCCAGCGAACAGCCTGCAGCTCCCCTATGCGGTGGCAATTCCCCTCGCGCTGGTCTTGTCCACCATCACCGGCCTCCTGATCGGCGCGGTCGCGGTGCGCACGCGCGAAATCTACCTGCTGATGATCACGCTCGCGATCGCGGTGAGCTTCTACTTCTTCGTCCAGGCCAGCGTAGAATACCTCAATGGCTACGAAGGCATCCGCAACGTTCTGGGACCCGACATCTTCGGCGTTCCGCTGCGCACCCCGAAGATCTTCTACTTCGTAACGCTCGCCATCTCCTTGGCCCTCTACGTTCTCGTCCTCTATCTCAGCCGCGCGCAGTTCGGCCTGGTGCTGCAGGGAATCCGCGACAACCCGAGGCGCGTCGCGGCGCTCGGCTACAACGTTGCCCTCCACCGCATCGCCGCTTTCGGCGTCGCCGGCTTCATCGCCGGCGCCGGCGGTGTACTGATCACGATCTTCAATATCGGCATCTCGCCCGGCACCGTCTCCACGCACTCGACGATCAACATCCTGATCATGGCTGTGATCGGCGGCCTGGGTCGTCCGATCGGCGCTTTCATCGGCGCCATCATCTTCACCATCGTCGATACGTTCGCCGCCGATCTCTACGACCGCGACCGTTTCAACACCCTCATCGGCGCTGTGTTCATCGCCATCGTTGTCGCCTCACCCGATGGCGTCACCGGCTTTGCGCGTCGCGTGACCGAGCTCCTGCGCAAGCCATTCCAAATTCCCGCGGCAGCCGCCGCACCCGACCAACTCATCGAAGCAAACGTACCATCGAAGGGCTAAGACTATGACGATCAATCCGAACAGACGGCAAGTTCTCAAGGGCACCGCGGCAATTGCCGGTACCGCGATTTTTGCACCGGCCGTCCACGCCAACCCGGCGCCGATAAAGCTCGGCACGCTGGCTTCGCTCGAAGGCCCGCTCGCGGTCAACGGTCAGGACGCTTACCGCGTCGTCGAGTTGCTGCTTGAGGAAGCCAACTACACGGCTGGCGGCCGCAAGATCGAGTGGATCCGCGAATCCTCAAACGCCAAGCCGGACGTCGCGCTCGCGCGCACCCGCAAGCTGGTTGAACAGGATGCAGTCGACCTCGTCCTCGGGCCACTCTCTGGTGCCGAAGGCATCGCAGTGCGCGACTACTCGCGAACTGTCCCGACCAAGACCTTCATCAACGGCTCGTCGGCCTCGCAGGACAACACGCTGCGCAACGCTTCGCCGAACTACTTCCGCTTCAACACCGACGGCACGCAGTGGACAGCCGGTCTCGGCGAATACGCGAAGAATGAGCAGAAGTTCGACGAGATCACCGTCGTCGCATCCGACTACGCCTTCGGATATTCGCAGGTGTTCGGCTTCAGCCTCGAGTACACGCGCGCTGGCGGCAAGATCAACTACCTTTGGACGCCTTTCGGAACCTCCGACTACACCTCGCTGATCGCGCAGATCCCGGCGTCATCGAACGCGCTCTATGTCGTCTACGGCGGCTCCGACGGTCTGGCGTTCCTGACGCAATATGCCCAGGCTGGCGGCAAGCTGCCGCTGCTCGGGGGCACACTGCTGGCCGATCAGACGCTATTCGCCGCCCGCGGTCCACACCGTCAGGTGCTCGAAGGCACGATCTCCGCCGCCCCGATCGGCGATCACTACGACAACCCCGTCTGGAAGGATTTCCTTGCGCGCTACACCAAGCGCTGGAGCAAGGACATCGGCCAGCAGACGCCGGGCACGCTGGCGTTCGCGTACTCCGCAAACCTGCAGGCGACGCTGCTTGCGCTGAAGGCGGTCGACGGTGATCTCTCCAATGACCAGGCTGCCTTCCGCGAGGCGCTGAAGAAGCTGACGTTCAGGAACTACATCGACGCCGAGGTGAAGCTGGATCACAACCGCCAGGCGATCTCCGATAACTTCCTCAACAAGGTCGAGACGCGCGACGGCAGGCTGCAGACGGTAGTGTTCAAGAAGATCTCGAACGTCAACCAGACGCTCGGCTTCCCCGAGGACAAGTATGTCGCGCTCGGCGCGCCCTCGCGCGCCAACCCGGGCAACGTCAAGCTCTAACCGTCAGAACATGGAAATTGCGAGGGGGCCGCCCACCGGCCCCTTCGCTGTTGGAGCTTAGTGTGACGTCCCGCTCTGCAGCCATCGAGCTCAGCAACATCAGCCGCCGCTTCGGTGCTCTCAAGGCCGTCGACGGCGCGACCCTCACCGTCGCCGAAGGCGAGCGACGAGTCATTCTCGGCCCCAACGGCGCCGGCAAGACGACCCTCTTCAATGTCGTGTGCGGCGACTACGCACCGACGTCAGGCCGCATCAAGTTCTTCGGGCGCGACATCACCCGGCTGCCGCCTCATAGGCGCGCGCGACTTGGCGTGGGTCGCACCTACCAGAACTCGTTGCTGTTCAACGGGCTCAGCGTTATCGAGAACCTTTATCTCGCCGTTCGCGGTGTGAAGCCGCGCCGCTTCTCGCTGCTGCGCCCCCGACGCGATGAACCCCATCTCGCGGCCGCACGCGTTGCCGCCGACCGCGTACGCCTCAGTCACAAGGTGAATGCTAAGGTCGAAGACCTGTCGCACGGTCAGCGCCGGCAGCTCGAGGTGGGAATGGCGCTCGCCGCCGATCCCAAACTGCTCATGCTGGACGAACCGGCGGCCGGTCTCTCCCCCGCCGAGCGCCCCGAGCTACTCCGCCTGCTACGCGAGCTTCCGGCGAGCCTCACGCTGATCCTCATCGAGCATGACATGGATATCGCGCTGCCCATCGCCGACATCGTCACCGTCATGAAGGACGGCGCGATCGTGGTCGAGAGCACGCCCGACAGGATCGAGCATGATCCCGTGGTGCAGGCCATCTACCTCGGCGAGGCGGTATGATGCTCTCCATCCGAGATCTGCGCGTGCAGTTCGGCCACGCTGAAATCCTCCAGGGGGTCTCGCTCGACGTTGACCGCGAGCCCGTCGCGGTCGCCGGCCGCAACGGCATGGGCAAGACGACGCTGTGCTACGCCATCATGGGCATGGTCCCGATCCGCAGCGGCGCCGTGCACCTGAACGGCAAGCCAATCCAGGGCAAGAGCCCGACCTGCATCGCGCGCAGCGGCATTGCCATCGTGCCGCAAGGACGGCGCGTCTTCCCGTCGCTGACGGTCGACGAACATCTGCGCCTGGTCAGCCAATCGAAGACCGCCGCCTGGACGATCGAGCGCGTCTACGACACTTTCCCCCGGTTGGCCGAGCGCAAGAGGAATGGCGGCGCGCAGCTGTCAGGCGGTGAGCAGCAGATGCTCGCGATCTCCCGCGCGCTGCTGCTCAACCCCAAGCTGATCATCATGGACGAGCCATCCGAAGGCCTCGCGCCGGTCCTGGTCGATCACCTGATCGAAGTGCTGAAGAAACTCGTCTACGAGAACATCGGCCTGCTTCTGGTGGAGCAGAACCTGCGTGTCGCCACCGCAGTCGCCAGCAACGTCGCCATCATGATAAGCGGACAGATCGCTGCGACCCTCCCGTCGGCGCAATTGAACGCCGACGAGGCGCTGCAGCGCCGCTATCTCGGCGTCGCCACCGGCGCCCACTGAACAGGCCCTTGCCGAACACGGAGACCTCATGTCGCTCGACTGGAAACGCCACCTGTCCGAAGCCTTTGCCAATATCAAGAAGCTCGGGCTGCTCAGCCCGCAGACGCTGTCGGGCTACAAGGCGCTGCACGCCGCCGGTGGCGAGACCAACCACCTGTCGGTCAAAACGCGCGAGCTGATCTGCATTGCCGTTGCGGTCACGACGCGCTGCGATACCTGCATCGCAAACCACGTCGAGAAGGCGATCACGGCCGGCGCAACGCAGGAGGAGATCGCCGAGGCTTTGGGCGTCGCCGTGGCCATGAACGCGGGCGCAGCACTGGCCTATTCCGCCCGCGCCATCGAGGCCTACGATGCATTTTCGATCAAGGGCTAGCAAATCGCATCGACTCGCCGCGGCCGGCACGACCAGAAGTGAACGTCCGTCTTATCGGGAGCTGCGGCGCCCTCCTCCTTGGCTAGATCTACCCTAGACGGGGTACGCGCAGCGCCTCTATTCGGCGCACATGGAGATGATCAGAGGCGGCTAGGCCAAAGGAACGGCGTCGCGCGTCATAGATAGAACTTCCCAGTCGCTTCTCCGGCGAAGCATCGCTCAGAGGCGATCATCGTGCTCTATACGCGGTAGAGCTTGCAGAAGGGTCGTCGCAGATGAGCTGCTCGCTGTCGACGAACATCGACGCGGGGAGCACCGGAACCATCTCGCATCGTGGGAGGCGAACATGGAAACCGAGTGTCACTTGGCATTCAGGATAATACGCCTGGCGTTGCGGACCTTGGCAGTCTTCACGTTTACGACACTCGCCGCCGTCGCCCAGGATGACGATCCGACACTTGCGGAGTTGACTTGGCTGAATGCGCAATATCAAGGCATGCGGCAGGCAACTGAAGGAAACTTCAAGAGGGATCTGGCGGCTGCCATTTCCCAAGGGTCTTCCGCGAGATCGATCGCCTTTCTTCACTATCAGCGCTTGCTAGACAGGATGACGTGTGTCTTCGAGCGGAAGCTTCCAATGCCCGGCTGCGATCTTGGTCTGCCGCCCGAGCTGTGCCTTAAAGTGAAGTCCTGGTACACCGAGATCATGTTCAAGTTCGCGCGGTTCGACGAGGAGATCTCCGACATATGTCTCGCCCGATCGCAGACTACCTCGCGCTACCTGCCATTCGATTTCTTGAATGCGCCGTGGGGTGGGCGGCTCAGTGCGTACGACGCCGAAGCCTACGTCAGATGCCTGCAAAGCCGGATCTAGCGTTGCGGAGCTACCGGATCGTACATTCAGCCGCCCTCAGGTGACCTGCGTTGTCCGACTCAAGTCGCACGGGCACGCCGCGCGGGAAATCCGGGAGACAATCTGAGCTAAGACCGCGTGTTAGTGCGGAGCACGCACAACCGAGCCAGCAGCAGGGCGAGCTCCGTCTGCCGGTGCGTATCAGTCTTCGCCATGACGGCACGCAAATGCACGCGTGCCGTACCAAGCTCGATGTCATTTTGCTGCGCGATTTCAGCCAGGTCACGGCCTGCCGCGATACCCAAGGCCACCCGAACCTCACTCGGCGTGAGCTTGAAAAGCACCTTCAGTGCCGCTTCGCCTGGTTGATGTCCCGCCGCGGGATCCTTCAAAAGGAGGATTGCCTTCGCCTGTCTCAACATGTCGTTGGTGGCACCCGTGAGTGGCAATAATTGTGCGACCAGCGGCCGCTCGCCGGGACGAGGGATGGCCGCCGCGTGCAGCCCCAATTGCTTGTCGACGGAGAATGGTGCCAGCGCATTAGCGATGATGCGCTGTAATAGGCGATCGGAATCTCGGTCTTGAGCGACCACCATTTTTCGCTCGATCTTGAGACCGCTGCCGACGAACGACCGGGCGACTGTATTGATTTCGATCACGTGGCCGCGAAAATCTAAAGCGATAGCGCCCAAGTCCATATGGGTAAAAGCTTCGAGCATCCCACTTGCCTTGGCATGGGCGGCCGCCATGGTGAGCG
>CALRVN010000144.1:0-9240 GCA_943371625.1 Hyphomicrobium sp. CS1GBMeth3 | reverse complement strand
TCGAGGAAGGGTTGCAGATAGGCAACGGCTTGCTTCATCACACGGGCGCTCTTCACCACCTGCGGCAGGAACATCTTGCCGGCACCGAACAGGTCGCCGACGACGTTCATGCCAGCCATCAGAGGTCCTTCGATGACGTGCAACGGCTTGTCGGCTTCGAGGCGCGCCTCTTCGGTATCCAGCTCGATGAAGTCAGTGATGCCGTGCACGAGCGAATGCGTCAGGCGCTGCTGCACCGGCGCTTCACGCCAGGAGAGATCCTTTTCCTTCGTCTTGGCGGCGCTGCCATCGCCCTTGAACCTGGCTGCGGCCTCTAGCAGGCGATCGGTGGCGTCGGGGCGGCGATTGAGGACCACGTCCTCGCACAGCTCGCGCAGCTCGGTTGGGATGTCGTCGTAGAGCGCCAGCTGGCCCGCATTGACGATGCCCATGTCCATTCCGGCGCGGATGGCGTGGTAAAGGAACACCGAGTGCATGGCCTCGCGCACCGGCTCGTTTCCGCGGAAGGCGAACGACAGGTTCGACACACCGCCCGAGATGTGCACGAGCGGCATCTTCTCCTTGATGCGCCGCGTCGCCTCGATGAAGTCGAGGCCGTAGTTGTTGTGCTCCTCGATGCCGGTGGCGACCGCAAAGATGTTGGGATCGAAGATAATGTCTTCCGGCGGGAAGCCGACCTCTTCGGTGAGTATCTTGTAGGCGCGGTCGCAAATCTCGAACTTACGATCGGCAGTATCGGCCTGCCCTTGCTCGTCGAACGCCATGACGACCACGGCGGCGCCGTAGCGCAACACCTTCTTCGCGTGGTCGCGGAACTGCGCCTCCCCTTCCTTCATGCTGATGGAGTTGACGATCGCCTTGCCCTGCACGCACTTGAGGCCGGCCTCGATGACGCTCCACTTGGATGAATCGATCATCACCGGCACGCGCGAGATGTCGGGCTCGGAGGCGATGAGGTTGAGGAACGTCGTCATCGCCTTCTCGGAGTCGAGAAGACCCTCGTCCATGTTGATGTCGATGATCTGAGCGCCGCTCTCGACCTGCTGGCGCGCGACAGCCAGCGCTGCCGGATAGTCGTTGGCCTCGATCAGCTTGCGGAACTTCGCCGAGCCGGTGACATTCGTGCGCTCGCCGACGTTGATGAAGGATTGCGCCGCGTTACCCTTGGTCATTTGTTTCTCTGATTTTATGCGGCTGCGACTTGGTCACCCGTGGACGAAGGGTTCGAGGCCGGAGAGACGCATCTTCGGCTCGATCGTCGGCAGCTTACGGGGCTGATGCGCCTTCACGTGCTCGGCGACGTGGCGAATGTGGTCGGGTGTCGAGCCGCAGCAGCCGCCGACGATATTGACGATGCCGTCCTTGGCCCACGGCTCCATGGCGCAGGCCATGTCGTGCGGGCTCTCGTCGTACTCGCCCATGGCGTTGGGCAGGCCGGCGTTCGGGTAGGCGGAGATGCGCGCGTCGGCGACCGTGGCCAGCTCGCCGAGATAGGGACGCATGAGATCGGCACCGAGGGCGCAGTTGAGGCCGATCGAGAACGGCCGCAGGTGACGCATCGAATACCAGAAGGCTTCGGCGGTCTGGCCCGACAGCGTGCGGCCGGAGAGATCGGTGATGGTGCCGGAGATCATGACGGGGAGTTCGAGATCGCGCTCCTCGAACACCTCCAGCGTCGCGACGCCGGCTGCCTTGGCGTTGAGCGTATCGAAGATGGTCTCGATCAAGATGATGTCGGAGCCGCCCTCCATGAGGCCGTGGACCTGCTCCTTGTAGGCTTCGCGCAGCTCGTCGAAATCGACGTTGCGGTAGCCGGGATTGTTCACGTCCGGAGAGATCGACGCGGTGCGGTTGGTCGGCCCGACGGCGCCGGCGACGAAGCGCGGCTTGTCGGGGGTCTTCTTGGTCCACTTGTCGGCGGCCGCGCGCGCGATCTTCGCGGCCTGCAGGTTGATCTCATACGACAGCTCCTCCATGCCGTAGTCGGCCATGGAGATCTTCTGGGCGTTGAAGGTATTGGTCTCGAGGATGTCGGCTCCGGCCTCGAGGTACTCCTCGTGGATCTTGCCGATGATCTGCGGCTGCGTGAGCACCAACAGGTCGTTGTTGCCCTTGACGTCGCGCTGCCAGTCCTTGAAGCGCACGCCGCGATAGCCGTCCTCGTCCAGCTTATAGCGCTGGATCATGGTGCCCATGGCACCGTCGATGATGAGGATGCGGTCTTTGGCTGCGGCTTCGAGTGCCGCGTAGGAGGGCTTTCTCTTCATGGCGTGGTCCTTACCCTACCGCGCGCTTTTCGGGGAGCGCCTTGGCGGATGCGCGCGGGCGCAGCCCCAACAGGTGACAGATGGCGTAGACGAGGTCGGCGCGGTTCAGAGTGTAGAAATGGAACTTCTTCACCCCTTCATCAACCAAGTCCATGACCTGCTCGGTTGCGACGGCCGCAGCCACGAGATGGCTGGTCGCGGAGTCGTCCTCAAGGCCCTGGAAGCGGTGCGCCAACCATGCCGGCATGCTGGCGCCGGTGCGAGCGGCAAAGCCGGCGACCTGCTTGAAATTATGGATCGGCACCACGCCCGGGGTGATCGGCACCCAGATGCCGGCGGCCCGCGCCCGCTCGAGGTAGCGGAGGTACTGGGTGTTGTCGAAGATGAACTGGGTGATGATGCGGTCGGCGCCGGCGTCGACCTTGGCCTTCAGGTTGTCGAGGTCGGCGGCGAGCGACGCGCTCTCGGGGTGCCGCTCGGGATAGCCGGCGACGGAAATCTCGAACGGGGCGATGCGCTTCAGGCCAGCTACGAGGTCCGCGGCATTGGCATAGCCGCCGGGATGCGGCTCGTATTGCGTTCCCGGGCCGCCGGCCGGATCGCCGCGCAGGGCCACGATGTGCCGGACGCCGACGTCCCAATAGTCACGCGCGACGGCATCGACTTCGTCCTTGGTCGCGGCAACGCAGGTGAGGTGCGCGGCCGGTTTCAGGTCGGTCTCGCCCACGATACGCGCAACGGTGTTGTGGGTACGCTCGCGCGTGGAGCCGCCGGCGCCGTAGGTCACGGAGACAAACTCGGGGTGCAGCGGCGCGAGCCGCTCGATGCACGACCAGAGTGCGGTTTCCATCTTCTCTGTCTTGGGCGGGAAGAACTCGAACGAGACGTCGATCTCGCCCGAGCCGAGCAGCCGGCTTTTGCGTTCGGATGCGATGGCCATCAGGGGGCCTCCTGCAGTGCTTGGGTGGTTGCCAGCTTGTCGCGGACGGCCGTATCACGCGGCCGCTCGCTCATCCAAAGCGATACGGTGAGGGCTTCGGGACCTGCGGCCGCCGACGGGGCGAGATCCCGCTGCAGGCGAGGCACGAGGCCTTGGTCCTTCATCCAGTTCTCGACCTGCCCCGGCGCGAAGCCGAGCCGGTCGTGGGCGTGCTCGTCGCGCAGGAATTCGAGGTCATGGGGCGCGAAGTCGACGATCAGCAGGCGGCCGCCGGGGGCAAGCACACGAGCTGCCTCGCGGATGGCGAGCGCGGGCTCGGACAGGAAGTGCAGCACCTGATGCATGACCACCACGTCGGCAACGCCGTCTTCGAGGCCGAGATCGTAGAGATCACCGTGGCGAACCTGGGTGCGGCTGAGCTTGGCCGTCGCGAGCTTGCTCCGGGCGTAGGCGAGCATGGCGTTGTTGAGGTCGAAGCCGACGCCGCGCTGATAGCGCTCGGCGAGCAATTCCAGAATGCGGCCGGTGCCGGTGCCGAGGTCGACCAGCAGCTTGACCGGGGCCGGGCCCAGGGCGTCGGCGATGGCCTGCTCGACGTCGTGCTCGGCGATGTGCAGCGAGCGGATGCGGTCCCAGTCGGCGGCGTGGGACTGGAAGTAGGACTGCGAAGCCGCCTCACGCTCACGCTTCAGGGCGTCGGCGCGCTCGCGGTCGCGGGCAACAACGCGATCGGACTGATCGACCAGCTCGAGGATGTCGAGGGCCAGCCGGCCCCCTGCGGAGCGCTCCGAGACGTGGAAGTAGGCCCAGCTGCCCTCGCGGAAGCGCTCCACCAGTCCGGCTTCGGCCAGGAGCTTCAAGTGGCGGCTGATGCGCGGCTGGCTTTGTCCGAGGATGACCGTGAGGTCCTTGACGCTCAGCTCGCCGGCGGCGAGGAGCAGGAGGATGCGCAGGCGCGTCGGCTCGGCCGCTGCCTTCAGCGCCGCTACGATCTCGTTACTGGCAAACGATCCCGCCATCAGGCCTCCATATTGGCGGGGATCATATAAAGATATGTTTATGTGTCAAGCGGGCGGTGGACGAGGGATCGTTTCATGCCCTGTGCTCGTTTCTGGCACATGGATTAACGGGACGGTAAGCAGCCTCGTTTACCCTTCAATCTGCCATTCTCTCAGCGCGGCCACTTCAATCCGCCTCCCCACTACTACAAGGTCGTGCCTGCCATGCCCGCCACCCTCCCCCTTCACCTCGATCAATCGATCCGCTTCAGTGTGGCGCCCAGGACATCGCAGGCCGAAGTGGACCGTGTCGCCGCACTTTTGGGCCAGCGCCAGATACCGCCGAGCGAACTCTATCGCTTCAAAGGCCTATGGCCGCGAATGGTCACGCAACCTCTTCCGGATGCCTCCCATGCCTGATGCAGCAGCCGTCCAAAAATTCGACTTGATCGTCGGCCACCCTTTGACTGACAGATGCCGTACATGGCTAATAGAGCGCGTGGGACGGCGGCCGGACAGTATCGAAACGGCCATTGATTTGAGTTTGCATATCCCCAGGAGGGAGTTTCCGCTGATGACGACTGCCGCGCCCCTGCGCGCATTTTCGCGCGTTCTCGCCCTGGCGGTCCTGGTGCTGCTGCCCCTGCAAGGGACTGCAGTTGCGCAACAGATCGCCGCGCCGAACGGCACCGGCTCGATCGATAAGGGCCCTGCTGCGGCGACGACCGCCGCCGCCGGAAACGCCGCAGGCACGACCGCTCAGATCCAGGCGCCGGTTGTACGGCGTGAAACCGCTGCCGGCTTCATGAAGCGCGTCGGCAACGAGCTGCTCACGGCGTCGCGCACCGGCTCGGTGTCGCAGTTCGCCATGGTGCTGAACTCGAACGCGGACGTTCCTTCCATCGGCCTCAGCGCACTGGGCGACTATGCGCGCAGCCTGCCGAAGACGGACCGCCCGACCTATTACAACGGCATGATCAACTTCATTGCGCGCTACGCCGCCAAGGAAGCGCCGAAGTATCCCGTCGCTCGCTTCATCGTCACTGCGCAGTCGAAGGACGATCCGCGCGGCACGTATATCGACAGCCGCATCACGCTCTCGAGCGGGGAATCCTATGACATCCGCTGGCTCGTGGTTCGTCGCGGCGAGACCTACAAGGTGCGCGACGCGCAGGTGATCGGATTCTGGATGACGTCGTTCCTCGACAACCTATTCCAGAGCTTCATCAGCGACAACGGCGGCAACCCCAAGGCTCTGGTTGTTGCGCTGAACCGCTGAAGCGCCACCGCCCCGGTCACTACTTCTTGGCAACAGGCTTGTTGGGCGGCGCGGTTTTTGGCGCCGGCCCGGCGCTGGGCGTAGCGACCGTTTGCGCGGGCGATTCCGCCACCGCAATTCCGAATAGGCGCCACTGACCGTCGACCGGCTCGTAGACGAGATCGAAGTCGAGTTGCGTGGGCTGACCGGGGAAGAATCCCACGATGTGCAGGCGCTGACCCGGATCGGTCACCGTGGCCGCGGTGAGCTGCGGCGCGCGGATCGTCACCAATCCAAGATCGATGCCCTGTTCTTCCAGCCGCGTGAAGATGCGGGCGAGCTTTGCCGCGCTGTTGGCTGCGCGAAATGCCGGACTGCCGCGGTCGCGCAGGACGGTGTAGTTGCCGGTCTGTAGCGCGTCGTTTAGCGTCAGCAGCGACATGCGGATGAGCAGCACCAGCGTTTCGGCCGCAGGAACGGGCGGGCGCGTCGGGGCGACATTCGCCGCTGGTGGCGGCGCTGCTTGCTTCGCCGCAGGCGCTTTCTGAGCCGGTGGTGTCTGCGCGCTCGCGGGCGCACCGGGCAGCACAAGCGATGCTGCCAGCAGCGCCGCGCTGCAAGTCTTGTGGATACGCATATCGATGCTGTCCCCTGACGAATAAAGCGGGGCGACCGCAAGGCCGCCTCCGCTTCAGTTCCTACTGACTTTCTTCGGCTCAGAAGCCGAAGGTGATGCCGCCCTTGCCGGCGACAGTGCCTTCGGCGGAGCCGTAGCCAATGCCGCCGTCGATCACGACCGTCGTGCCCTTGCCGAATCCGCCGCGATCGAGAACGCCCGCGAGGCTCAGGCCCATGGCGTTGGAGCCGTCGAAGTTGCCCCAGCCGACGCGCGCGGCGAACGTCTGGTTGCCCTGGAAGGTCGGCGTCGACAGCGCGAGGGCAATTGCGATGCCCTCGGCCAGTTCGTCGTCACGCTTCTGCAGACCGCCGATCTTGGAATTGAGCGCCGTGATGTCGCCGGTGGTCGCGAGGCCCATGTCGGCGGCGGTGTGCGTGGCGAGGTTCCCGGCAACGTCGGAGGTCACGAAGTTCACCGGGCCGCTTTGGGCGGCACGGCTCGCTGCCGACGACAGACCACCAAGCGTGTAGGTGTTGCCTGCCCCACCGATGGCAACCTGGTTGTCACGCGTCGTCGTCGCGCCCTGACCGAGCGCGGTCGAGTTGGCGTGCGTTGCCTTGGCGCCCTGGCCGAGAGCCGTCGAGTTGGTTCCGGTCGCCTTGGCACCCTGGCCGTTGGCGGTGGAGTTCTCGCCGGCCGCTTCGGACTGGTAGCCGGTGGCGGTCGAGTTCTTGCCCCACGCGGTAGCGTAGGCGCCCATCGCGGTAGAGCCTTCCTTGGTGGCCTTCGAGTTGTCACCGAACGCCGAGGTGTAGTTCTCCTGCGTCAGCGCGCCCGTACCAACCGCCGTCGAGAAGTTGCCCTGGGCAGAAGCGGCCTTACCGACGGCAGTTGCCTGCTCGCCCGTTGCGGCCGCAGCTGCGCCAAGCGCCGTCGCGTTGTTGCCGGAGGCGCTGGAGCTGTGACCGACGGCCGTCGACCAATTGCCCGTCGCCTGAGCCTGGTAGCCGTTGGCGGTCGAGTTCTGAGCCGAGGCATTCGAGAACATGCCGGTGGCGGTGGACTGCTCGCCGGCAGCAAAGGCGCCGTTGCCGGTCGCCGTCGAGCGTGCACCGGTAGCCTTGGCATCGGTGCCGGTTGCCGTGCTGTACTGGCCGGTGGCCTGTGCGCCTGCACCGGTCGCCGTGCCTTCTTCGCCGGAAGCGTTGGCACCCTGGCCCGTAGCAGTGGAGCGTGCGCCCGCGGCCTTGGCACCCTGACCGTTAGCCGTCGAGTTTGCACCCGTGGCCTTCGCGCCCTGGCCGTTGGCGGTCGAGTTGTCGCCGGCAGCTTCGGACTGGTAGCCCGTTGCCGTCGAGTTCGTTCCCCACGCCGTGGCGTAAGCACCGAGGGCGGTCGAGCCCGCCTGCGTCGCCTTCGAATTGTCGCCGAAAGCGGACGTGTAGTTGCCCTGGGTCGTGGCGAGCGTGCCGACGGCCGTCGAGAAGTCGCCTTGAGCCGAGGACGCTTTGCCTACCGCCGTCGACTGTTCGCCGGTCGCGGCAGAAGCCGAGCCGAGGGCTGTCGAATTGTTGGCTGCGGCGTTGGACATATAGCCTACCGCCGTCGACCAGTTGCCGCCGGCCTTCGACTCTGCGCCGTTAGCAGTAGAGTTCATCTTGGTGGCCTGGGAGTTCCAGCCGGTCGCCGTCGAGGATTCGCCGGTTGCCGTCGCGCTGCGGCCGGTCGCAGTCGAGTGCGAGCCGGAAGCGTTGGCGAGAACGCCAGTCGCCGTGGACTGCGCGCCGCTTGCGTTGGAGTAGCTGCCGGTCGCGGTGCCGTCCTCGCCGGTAGCCGTGGCGGCAGTCCCGGTCGCCGTGGAATAGGCAGCCGTAGCTTTAGAACCCTGACCCGTTGCCGTGGCGCCTTCCTTGTCGGCGAGTGCGTCCTTGCCGAGAGCAGTGGCGTTCTCCGCCGTCGCCTTGGCGTTCTGGCCGTAAGCGGTGGCACCATCTGCGGTGGCTTTGGCGCCGGTGCCGGTTGCGGTCGAATAGAAGCCCGTTGCTGCAGCGTCCTGGCCGATGGCGGTCGAGTTGTAAGTCGCCTCGGCGCCCGACCCTACGGCCGTCGAGTTGAGACCAGCGAGCGAGTTGTCGCCGATGGCTGTCGAGTCGGGCCCTTTTGCATGGGCGTCGTGTCCGAGTGCCACGGTGCGCTGATCTTCGGCCCAGGCACCGTTGCCGATGGCGGTCGACTGGTAGCCGAACGCGTTGGAGTGATCACCCACGGCGGTGGCGTAGTAACCGGCATTCGATCCCTGGCCAACCGCAACAGCCTGCGTGCCGTTGGCCGAAGCGTTGGCGCCAACTGCGGTCGCCTTATCATCGGTCGCCTGGGCGTTCTGACCGATAGCGGTCGAGTTGTCGTAAGAGGCTTTGGCGCTTTGGCCGATAGCCGTCGCGTTGAGACCAGTCGCCTCGGCTTCCTGGCCGACGGCGGTGGCATAGTTTTGATCGGCCGTCGCACCCTTGCCGATTGCGGTCGAGTACTCGCCGGTGGCCTGGGCGTTCTGACCAACAGCGGTCGAGCTCAGAGCGCTGGCATTTGCGCTGTCACCGATGGCAGTCGCGGCATCGTCGCCGGTCTGAGCGTTTGGGCCGCAGGCGAACGATTCCGCGCCGTTGGCGGTGGCGCTGCCCGACGACATCGAGCAAGTCGTGCCGGCGAGAGCCGGCGATGCAGAGAGAACCGCAGAGATCGCAAGGATGCTTGCGGACGCACGAAGCCAGCTGGCGCGGCGCGTGGCGCCGGCCATGAACGCATTACTCGACACTAGGTAACTCCTGTTGCCCCACTACGCTGAACGAAAGGGCACGCCCGGCCGGGACATCCCATGCGCCGCTTCAAGTCCCCACGAAGCGCACGCAAGGGGCGGATAGACCGCGGAGATGACAGACGTTCTTCAACTGCCGAGCCGGAATCGGATTTCCGCGGCAGGCCGCTCGTATTGGTCCGCCCCGTGGCGGACCCGTCTCATGTATTCCGCACGCGTTGCAATTGTTGATTGATCTGGATGACGAGGTTGTTCACGAACGGCCGGCGCAACCGGTCGCCGGGCGCCAAGCCACGGGCCTTAGAGGCGCCCGAATTGCATCGCATCTCGGGGAGGACAAGAAGAA
>CALRVN010000143.1:0-9247 GCA_943371625.1 Hyphomicrobium sp. CS1GBMeth3 | reverse complement strand
GGCGGTTCGAGTCCGCCTCTCGCTACCAGCTCTTCGGCGCCGGCGTTTGCGCCCAGATCAATCCAACAACTCGCTTCAAAACAGATAGCGGCCCCGCGTCCGACCTCGGAAGAGGCTGGACACGGAACCTGATCAGCATGCGTCAGCTCGCTTAACGAGTGCGACGGCGTCGGCACCGGCGGGGAAGCGCAGTCGGTAGGATACATCGTTCGCCGCGTGCCAAACCGCCTCTGCCACATCAGCTTCGGTAGTCACCGCTGCCGGCCGGCCAAACGCCGAAAGCACGGAATGCGCATAAGGCGCATAGGCGGCCGGGATGGTCTGCTCGATCGGCGATTGCACATTCTGTGTGAAGCGCGTGCTCGGACCGTAACCCGGCTCGACCAGCTTGACGCGAACGCCGAAGGCACTGAGCTCGTGCGCGAGCGATCCGGTGAAGCCCTCGATTGCTGTCTTGCTGGCAGTATACGCGGCGACCAGCGGCATCGGCGCCAACGTCGCGCTCGATGTGACATTCACCACCACGCCGGAGCGGCGGGCGCGGAATTGCGGCAGCACGGCCTGCGTCACCGCCATGACGCCGAAGGTGTTGGTCTCGAACAGGCTGCGCACGATGGACATCGGCGTCGCCTCGAAGGCGCCGAACATGCCGATGCCGGCGTTGTTGACGAGCACGTCGATGGCACCGGCGGCGGCGAGGGCTTCCGCGATGCCGTCGGGCTTGGTCACGTCGAGCTCCAGCACGCGCAGGCGGGGCGATACAGGGAGCACATCCTCGCGGGGCGTGCGCATGGTGGCGACGACGCTCCAGCCCTGAGCGTGGAAGTAGCGGGCAGTCTCGAGGCCATAGCCCGAGGAACATCCGGTGATCAGTACGGTCTTCATTGTCGTCGTCTCCCTTCGCGGTGGATTGCGAGGGGACCCTAGGGGAAGAAATCCGGACGCTCTGCGATTGATCGTCCGCTTTTCGTTTGTTAGCGTCCGGAAATGGTAGATCCTCTGTCGGACGTCATCACGCTGCTGCGGCCACGCACGGTGTTCTCGAAGGTCATCAGCGCTGCCGGCCGCTGGGGTGTGCGCTATTCCGACTTCGGCCAGCCGAGCTTCTGCACCGTGCTGGATGGCAGCTGCCGGCTTGCCGTCGATGGACAGGAGCCGCTGACGCTCGAAGCCGGCGATTTCGTCCTGCTGCCGAAGACGCCGGGCTTCACGATGTCGGGGTTCGAACCGGTGAGACCGAAGCACATCGATCCGAAGGCTGTGCCGACACCAGGCAACGAGATCCGCCACGGAACGCCGCATGGAGAGCCCGACGTGCGTCTACTCGGCGGCTACTTCCTGTTCGAATCCGACGACGCGGAACTGCTCGTATCGCTGCTGCCGGCGCTGGTGCACGTCCGCGGCGTCGAACGCCTTTCCAATCTCGTTCGACTGGTGCGCGAGGAAGCCATCGAGGAAAGGCAAGGGCGCGAACTCATACTATCCCGTCTGGTCGAGATCATGCTCGTGGAGGCGCTGCGTTCGACGCAGGGTGAGAGCGCTCCGGCGGGCCTGCTGTGCGGACTAGGCGATGAACGCGTCGCGGTCGCGATGCGACAGATACATGGCGATCCTGCGCGCACATGGACGGTCGAGCAACTTGCGAAGTCGGCGGCGCTGTCGCGCTCGACTTTCTTCGAACGTTTCACGCATGCCGTAGGCATGGCGCCGATGGAATATCTGCTCGGCTGGCGGATGGCGTTGGCGAAGGATCTGCTACGCCAGAGCGACGTCAGCCTCGCCGAGGTCGCGGAGCGCGTCGGCTACGCATCGGCGAGCACATTCAGCACAGCGTTCTGCCGGCACGTAGGGCGCCCTCCGAGCCATTTCGCGCGCGAGCTACTGGGTGCACGGACCGGTTAGAGGCGGCTCGCGCCGGCGGCAGCAGCTGGCTCGCCGGCGTGGTTGCCGGTTCCGACATCTGTATGCATCGGCTGTCTCGATCGCTCACGACCGGGCCTATTTCTCGGCGCGCAAGCTGGACTCAGCATCGATGCGCGCAAGGCCCGCAAGCAAGTAGGATGTGTGGCGGACGTAGGCGATCGCGGAATCCGTCGCCCAGCCATAGCGGCCGCCGGTCACCGGGAAGCGCGGCAGGACATTCGCCACGACAGCGTTGGCCTCCAATGTGCGACCCGCGTCCGCGAGGGTGTAGATCATCATGCCAGCGCCCCAGAGGCGCTGCTTATTCGCGGTCATCGCCGCTGCGAGCGATGCCAAATAGTTTACGGCCGGCGTGACGTCGAACAGCGGCGGCATATAGCGGGCGACGTCGAGGAAGCCCTGGACCATAAAGGCCGCGTGCACAGCGTCATTCATGCGCGACCCCTCGCTCCCTAAGGCTACCCGGTAAGGCCACTTGATCTGAGACTCAATCCTGCGCATCCAAATATACCGCTGGCAGCGCTCGGCAATGTCCTTGTAGTCCCCGTTATTTGTATAGGCGTAGGCGCGGGCGTATTGGCCCATCAGCATGGCGGAAACGTTGAGAACGACCTCTTTCCCTTGGTCCGCCGTCTGGTTGGAGTACCAGAGGAAGCCACTTGGATTGGCCGGGTCGCCCGTCGCGGAGCCGACGTAAGAGGTGGCCCGGTAGTATTCCAGCCCCTCGAGAGCGGCGTTCTTGTACTTCGCCTCGCCCGTGGCATCGTAGAAATCGAACAGGCCTCGCACCACAACAGCGACTGTGATGCCGTAGACGGTATCACCACGGTTGGTTGTGCCGTCTCGCGATGCGTCCCACGCGAATCCAAGCCCCCAACCGACCGCCGCCACGTGTTTGCGCATGGCGACGAGTTGATCGGCGGCAATGCGTGCTTCGACCATAGCTCCAGCGCGTACGGTCGCGACGAGGTACATGGCCAGTGCCATGTCCTGCGAGCCCTGCTGCGTGGTCATGGCGTGGTCGTAGTCGTAGCCCGGCAACGCCGGGTCGAACTGCGCAAGCACAACCGCAAAAGTTGGCGCCGGGGCTGCTCCGCGCGAGGGAAACGTACTTATGGCCATAAGCGTGCAAATAAAAATCAACACCACTGCAAAGGGTGAGCTGCGCATGGACAACCCTAGCGTGAATCATATCACACATTAATCTATCTAAGGTTGCGTTCCAAGTTACAAGAGCCTTTGCCGAGATCCTTGCGGACGCCCGAGCGCGGGCCAACGCATTTGCGAGCGCGTTCAACACCGCGTTCGGCGGCCACGGAGCCCAGCCGGTTTTCAGGTTATGTTGCAGGGGCGGGGCGGAGACCACTGACACGACTGCCTAGCGCACTCGGGGGACACGTGAAGCGCAAACCCGAACTGGATGGCTTACGTGGCATAGCCGTCTGCGCCGTGCTTGCGTGGCACTTCCTTGGCGTGCCTTCACGCCAGACCGCGCTAGAGTTCCTTCACGCCATCACCATTTTTGGGCGGACTGGCGTGGATCTGTTCTTCGTGCTCTCGGGGTTCTTGATCACGGGCATTCTGGTCGACTTCCGACAATCGCGAAATCTATTGCCGGTCTTCTTTGCGCGGCGCGCCCTTCGGATCTTGCCGCCGTACATCCTGCTCATCGCTGTGTATTGGGCCATCTTCTTGGTCTTCGGCCCGACGTCCGTTGCGAACGAGCGCGTCGCTCCTGCCTGGCAGCAGGTGATCGCGCAGACCACATTGGCCTGGAACTGGCTCATCGCCATCTATGACCAACAGATCGCGCGCGGGTTCGATGTCACTTGGTCGGTCGCGATCGAGGAATGGTTCTATATCCTGCTGCCCGCCGTCGTGCTTGCGGTTCCGCCCAAACGTCTGGCGTTAGTGCTTGCCCTGATCGCTATCGTCTCGATTTGCGCTAGGGCCGCGGTGCATTTGATCGAGCCGTCGTGGCGATACGCCCCCTATGTGTTGCTGCCGTTCAGGCTCGACGGACTGTGTTTTGGCGGTCTGCTCGCCTTGGCTTACCGATCCGCCACCGCCACGGCAGCGCTCACACGTCGCCTACCGCAAATTACGGCAGTCGCAGTTTGCATGTTGCTATCCATTCCCTTCGTTGTTGCGGCCGTAGCACCGACACTGCGAAGCTCAATGTACTTGTGGGGGCATGTTTATCTCAACGTCGCGTTCGCGCTCGGGCTCGCCGCTGTCGTATTGCGCTCACAAGTGCTGTGGTTGCGGAACCCGCTTCTCGTTTGGTTCGGGCTGCGCTCTTACAGCATCTATCTTTTTCATCCCCTCATCCTCGCCGCGACATTCGGATTGGCGGGTCGCGAGGCACGGTATAATGCCGTCGTCGACGCCGGTCTCGTGTTGGCGGCGTTCGGAGCCACGCTCGTCGTTTGCGCTGCGCTCTTTCGAACTGTAGAGCGCCCGGCGTTGTCGTTTGGGCACCGACGCTTCCAGTACGTCGCGGGGCCTTGGCCCGCGCGGGAAAGACAATATAACTCGCATGCACCAAACAACGTTGAGCCGTTACACCAGCAGTCGTCGAGCTAACTCGAAATCGTAGCTGATGTGACGTTGGCGTTTGATGTGAGCATGGATCAACAATGGAGACGGGCGTGAAAGTCGCAGCCATTACCGGCGGTGCGCAGGGCATCGGACGCGGCATCGCCTACGCCTTCGCCAAAGCGGGCTATGACGTCTCCATCACCGATCCGGCCGAGGATGCCGGGATCGAGGCGATCGAGCAAGTGCGCTCGTTCGGCGGCAAGGGGCTGTATGTCGAGGGCAGCACGGCGAGCGAATCCGACATCGATGCCTGGCTCGGACAGACGGCCGATGAAATGGGTTTCCCGGATGTGCTGGTCAACAACGCCGGCATCATGGTGCGCCGGCCGTTCCTCGAACTGCCCGTGGCGGAATTCGATCGCGTGATCGCGGTGAACCTGCGCGGTGCGTTCCTGTGCTCGCAGAAGGTGGCGCGGCAGATGGTGGCTGCGGGCAAGCACGGCTCGATCATCAACATCGCGTCGACACGCGCGTTCATGTCGGAGCCGGGCACGGAGGGCTACACGGCGTCGAAGGGCGGCATCGCGGCGCTGACGCACGGGATGGCGATCAGCCTCGGCGGCTACGGGATCAGGGTCAACGCCATCAGTCCGGGATGGATCGAGACGCGGGACTGGCAGTACTCGGGCCGGGCGGAGACTCCGCATCATTCCGAACGCGATCAGCTGCAGCATCCTGTAGGCCGGGTCGGCAAGCCGGAGGACATTGCCGAAGCTTGTCTTTTCCTCGCCGAGCATGGCGGCTTCATCACCGGCCAGAATCTCGTGATCGATGGCGGGATGACGGTGAAGATGATCTATGAGGAATAGGTGACCCGTGCGCCATGATGAACGCGGGCCAGATAATTGTACCCACCCTGGCCGCAAAGTAGTGCGAGGTTGCGCAGTCTCGATGCCCGGAGTATCCGGCTAACGCACGGCCCTTTCTTCGCTCGGCCAGCGTCCCTCAGTCGTTCGGTGTGGTAAGTGATGAGATTGCGCTCATCGGTCTGGAACGGGCTACGCATCTTCCATGAAAGCTTGGGGTTCAAGCGCGAGTTCATCGTGCTTGCCGTGCTGCTCATGCCGTTTGCCTTTCACCCCGACGTCAGCACGTATCTTGCGGCGCGCGGGGTCAAGGACTGGCCGGTGGTCGACGCCGCGCTGCCGGCCGTCGTGCTGACGGGCGGCTATCTCTATTGGCGCCTGCTGCGGCACGCGGTGATCTTCGGGTATGTGGAGCGCGCGACGCTTGTGGTGCGCATGCTGGATCCGGGGCAGCGCTACGACACCCACGTCGCGCTCGGCAACCGCATGCTGCGGCTCTACCACGTGGAGGTTCAGAACGCCTCGCGCTACCAGACGGCGCACGGTGTCAGCGTGCAGCTGGTCGACTATCAGAAGGCGGGCGATTCAAAGCGCCTCGAGATCCGGTCGCGGCTCAAGATCGCCAACTCCGATGCGGAGATGCTCGACCTCGGCCCCCGGGCGCGCGTTGCGTTCGAATTATGCGGCCTCGAGGTCAACGGCACGCAGCCGCTAGCGCCGGAAGAGCGCGGCGAGCAGACGTTCTCCATCGTTCCTCCGGGAAGCGGCACGTTGCGCCTCATTGCGCATGGGCGCGATGCGCCGGCGCGCGAGGAAGAGCTGCGGCTGTATATCGATACAAACGGCAGGATGACGATCAAGCCGCAGGTGGCGACGCCCGAAGCTGCGGAGGCTTAGCTCAACTCGAGGCGCGGGACGCCTTGCGCTTGCGCGCAGCGGCGCGCTTGCGCTTTGCCGCGGCGGTCTTCTCGCCCCACTTCATGCCTTCGAGCTTGATGCCGTCGGGGTCGAGGAAGAACACGGCGTAGTAGTCGTCGTAATATTCGCCGGCGGGATCGACGATCGTTGCGCCGAGCTTTTTGAGGAAGACCTGCAGCGCGTCGACGTCCTTGCGGCTGCGCAGTTCGAACCCGCAGTGGTGCAAACCGACGTCGCCGATGCGGTACTTGTGCTTCTTAGCCTGGGCGTCGGCCTGGCCGATCCAATACCGCGTCTTGCCGTTGGTCCAGCCGATAGCGTCGTCAAACTCGTCGAGCACCTTGAAGCCGAGGAAGTCGAACAGCTTGCCGTAGAACGCCTTCGAGCGCGCAAAATCGGAAACGCGCACGGAGATGTGGTCGACGTTGACGACGCGCGCCATCAGGCGGCTGAAGTGCGCTTGTGCCAGAGCCACAGACCGATCAGGAACAGCAGCGATCCGATCAGCGCCGAGACGACGTCACGCAGCGAGATGGACACGACTTCCAGGCCGGGGAGGATGTTGAAGAGGCGGAAGAGCAGGCCGCCGACGAGCGCGCCGACGAGGCCGATGCCGAGGTTCTCCCACAGTCCGAAGCCATCGCGCTGCCAGCGCACCGCAGCGCCCGCAAGCGTACCTCCGATGAGACCGATGATCAGCCACACGACAATCTGCGCCCAGCTTATAACCATTGCTCGCTCCGTTCCGACCGAATGGCGAGGCGCCGGGATGGCGCCCCGCGTGGTCGCGTTATGACCTACTTGGCCTTCTCGGCGGCAGAGGAGTTCTTCTCCTTGTCGCCCTCGTAGGCCGTCTTCTTGTAGCCGCTGCCGTCCTTGGCGATCTTGGTCTTCCAGCCGCTTTCCCAGTTGATCACTGCAGCGTCGGCTTCCTCAGTCCACTTGCCTTTCAGGCCCTCGCCTTCACGATCGGCGGTGGCCGATCCGTCCTTGGCCAGCACGATGGTGAAGTCCTTGCCGGCCGTGTCCTTGACCTTCCAGCTACCCGTGAAGTGATCAGCGAATGCGACGCCAGTGCCGAGTGCGATGGCGGCAGTTGCAGCGAGAGTTCCGACGAACACGTTTCTGATGCTTGTCATGACGTTTCCTCTCTTCGGATGAAATATGCCGAACCATGACAAACGTCGTACTAATTGCCCCGTTCCGAAAGTCTAAAGCCGGTCACGACAATGCGAGCGAGAGTTGAGTTGGTAGGCCATCGATGAAACTGCGTCGCATCGCAGCAAGGGGTGAAACGAGGCTCGAGGTGCTCGCGGCGCGCGGGTGGGTGAGCGTTGCTAGCGCGTTGGCGCGTCTGCCGAAGTTGGGCAATGTCGACGGCAATGATGCGCTCGCCATTCTGGCGCTTCCGGTCGGGGTTCAGGCGAAGATCGTCGATGCTGCCCGAGATGTAGCGCCATCGGAGGAAAGCGCTGGCAGCGCATGCCTCCCCTTCGCGCCGCGCTCGTTCCGCGACTTCATGTTGTATGAGGCGCATGCCATCGACGCTGCGCGCGGTTTCGTGCGGCGCTTCATGCCCGGCGCCCGGCGCATCGTCGAAGGCTATGAGGCGATTATGGGATGGACGTTCCCGTCGCTGAAGCCGCACGCGCTGTGGTACCGGCAGCCGATCTATTACTTCGGCAATCACCTGACCTTCGCTGCCGACGGCGATGACATTGTCGCGCCCCGTTACACACGCGCGCTCGACTATGAGCTGGAACTGGGTTTCATCCTCGTGCGCCCGCTGCGCGACGCCACGCCCGAAGAGGCAGAGCGCGCCATCGGCGGCTTCGTGGTGCTGAACGATCTTTCGGCGCGCGATGTGCAGCTAGCTGAGATGCGGTCGGGGTTCGGGCCGCAGAAGGCGAAGCACTTCGCCAGCGCGATGTCGGCTGTCATTGTCAGCGCCGACGAAATCCTGCCGCGATGGCGCGAGCTTGAGGGCAGCGTCACACTCAACGGTGCGGTGGTTGCCGAGTGCGCGACAAAGGGTCCGCAGTTCTCGCTCGGCGAGGCCCTGGCGCACGCCAGCGCGGGTGAGCAGCTTCACCCAGGCGAACTCTTCGGCAGCGGCACTTTGCCCGGCGGCAGCGGCATCGAGTCCGGTCGCCTTCTGACCAGAGGCGATACAATCAGCCTCGCCATCGACGGCATCGGCACGCTGACAAATCGTATCGTTTAGAGGCAGGCATGCAGGTCATCGACCTATCGAAGCCCATCAAGTTCAACGCAGGCGATCCGCGCTTCATGCAAGTGAAGGTACGCCACAAGCCACACCGCGCGGCGAAGCTGCTGGTGCGCATTCTCGGGCTGCCGAAACGGCTATTCCCCAGCGACTTTACGGGATGGGCCGACGACACGATCACAAAGATGGGCGTGCACTCGACGACGCACATCGATGCGCCGTGGCACTATGGGCCGACGTCGGGCGGGGCGCGGGCCGAGACCATCGACGAGATGCCGCTGGAGAAGTGCATCGGTCCCGGCGTGGTCCTGGACCTTACGCACAAGGCGGACGATGACGCGATCACGCCTGCGGATCTCCAGGCGGCGCTGACCAAGACGGGAACTAGCCTCGACGACAAGACCATCGTTCTCATCCGCACCGGGCGCGACAGGCTGATGGGCACCAAGGAGTTCTGGAAGCGCGGCACCGGCATGAGTGCGGCAGCGACCGATTGGCTGCTCGATCAGGGCCCGACCGTCATGGGCATCGACCAGTGGGGATGGGACCTGCCGTTCCGTGCGCAGATCGAGCGCTCGAAGGCGACGAACGACAACACGCTTTTCTGGGAGGCGCATCGCGTTGGGCAGCGGCGGCCGTACTGGCACATGGAGCAGCTGACGAACCTCGGGGCGCTACCGCCGCAGGGCTTCGAGGTGATGGTGTTCCCGCTGAAGATCGTCGGCGCCTCCGCTGCGCCGGCGCGCGTGGTGGCTGTGATCCGGTAGCTACG
>CALRVN010000142.1:0-9249 GCA_943371625.1 Hyphomicrobium sp. CS1GBMeth3 | reverse complement strand
CGTTTTCCATCAAGTGGACCGGCTGACCGGGCATGATGGTCGAGATCGCATGCTTATACACGAGTTGCGAGTGACCGTCCCGTCGCAACAGCACACAGAAATTGTCGAACCAGCTTACGATCCCTTGAAGCTTGACGCCATTGATCAGGAAAATTGTCAGCGGCGTCTTGTTCTTGCGCACGTGGTTCAGGAACGTGTCCTGAAGATTCTGAACTCTATCTGCGCCCATTGTTCTTATCCGCCTGTTCTTAGGTCTGCTGGTGGCCGTCGACCGCTCCGGTGAGCGGCTCGCGGTAGTGTAATGTAATTACATTTATGCCGCACTGCACACTAAAAGGTATACCAATTTCGCAATCAAAAAGAAGCTGCCTCAGGCGCTCGAAATGGCGGCAAACTGGTGAAATTTCTGGCGTAGACGTTTCACCACCGGACCGGGTTTACCATCGCCGACAGGACGTCCGTCAATGCGAACGACGGGCATGACCGTCTGGGTGGCGGACGTGATGAATGCCTCCTTCGCGTCGTAGGCCTCGGTCAGCCGGAACGGCCGCTCAACGAGGCTCACTTTTTCCTCCCGTAGCGTATCTGCAAGCGTAGCCCGCGTCACGCCGGGAAGAATACTGAGTCCCAATTGCCGGGTGATGACATTGCCATCGGCATCGACGATCCAGGCATTGCTCGAGCCGCCCTCGGTCACGAACCCCTCACCGTCGACGAACCACACCTCGCGCGCGCCGTCCTTGCGGGCGGCTTCCTTGGCGAGACAGGCCGGCAGCAGCATCACCGTTTTTATGTCGCACCGCTGCCAGCGGATGTCGGGGGTCGATTTGACCGCGATGCCGACTTCCGCCCGCCCGTCGATGGCCGCCGGCGAGGCCGGCCGCGCCAAGCATACGACCGTCGGCGGCAGATCAGGGTCCGGAAACAGGAACTCCCGCGGGGCGGCGCCGCGCGTGACCTGCAGATAGACGAGGCCGGCGCGGACGCGGTTTCGGCGCACGACCTGCCGCATGACGAAGCCCAGCGCCGCGGCGCTCATCGGTGTGCGGATCTGCAGTTCGCCCAGCGAACGCTCCAGCCGCGCCATGTGCCGCGCCTCGTCGACCAGGTGCCCGCCCCTAACCTCGCACACCTCGTAGATGGCGTCGGCGAACTGGAAGCCCCGGTCTTCCACGTGTACGGCGGCATGCGAATACGGCAGGTAGCGGCCGTTCACGTAGACGATACGCGTCATTGGGTGTCCGTAATTCTCCGCGTCAGGCCTGGCGCACTTCCAAGCCGCGATGCTCGGAGGAAACCCCGAGTGCTCTCAGCTTGCGATGCAGCGCCGACCGCTCCATCCCGACGAACTCTGCCGTGCGCGAGATGTTGCCGCCGAAGCGATTGATCTGCGCCAGGAGATACTCGCGCTCGAAGATTTCGCGCGCCTCGCGCAGCGGCAGCGACATAAGATGCTCAGCGCCACCGTTGACCGGCAGCGGCACGTTCGAGCCAATCTCCTCCGGCAGCATCTCGGCCGTGATCACCGTCGACGGATCGCCGCCGGCAAGGATCATCAGCCGCTCGATGTTGTTGCGCAATTCGCGCACGTTGCCCGGCCAGTCGTGTGCCTGCAGAACCGCGATCGCGTCTTCGCCGATGCGGCGCGGAGCCAGACCCGACGCGCTCGCCAGCTGCCCGACGAAGAACTGGATGAGGTCGGGAATGTCCTCGCGGCGCTCGGCAAGGCTCGGCACGCGCAGCGGCACCACGTTGAGGCGATGGTAGAGGTCTTCGCGGAAGCGCCCCTCTTGGATCTCCCGCTCGAGGTCCCGGCTGGTTGACGTGATGATCCGCACGTCGACGGCCACCTTCTGGCTGCCGCCGAGCCGCAGGAATTTCTGCTCGACGAGCACGCGCAGGATCTTGCCCTGCGTCTCGATCGGCATGTCGGCGACTTCATCGATGTAGAGCGTGCCGCCGTGCGCTTCTTCGAGCGCGCCGACCTTGCGCGGGCCACCGCCGGCGCGATCTTCGGTGCCGAACAGCTCCTCCTCGACACGGTCAGGCGCCATTGCCGCTGCGTTGAGCACGACGAACGGACCCTCGGCGCGTGCCGACTTCACGTGAATGACGCGCGCCGCGAGCTCCTTGCCAGCACCCGAGGAGCCGCGGATCAGGATGCGGCTGTTGGTCGGAGCAACGCGATCGAGTGCGTTGCGCAGCTGGTTGATGGCGGGAGACTTGCCGACCATCTCGGCGCTGAACGTCGACCGTTCGCGCAGCTCTTTGACCTCACGCTTCAACTGCGAGGCTTCCAGCGCGCGCAGGGTGACGAGGATCAGGCGATCGGCTTTGAACGGCTTCTCGATGTAGTCGTAGGCGCCGCGCTTGATTGCGGTGACCGCTGTCTCGATGTTGCCGTGGCCTGAGATGATCACCACCGGGAGGTCCGGATAGGTACGCTTGATGTAGGAGAGCACTTCCAGTCCGTCGAGCCGGCTCCCCTGCAGCCAGATGTCGAGGATCACGAGGTGCGGACGCCGCTCCTCGATGGCCTTCAGCGCTTCGTCGCTGTCGCGAGCGAGGCGCGCGCTGTGCCCCTCGTCTTCCAGGATTCCGGCGACGAGATCGCGGATATCGGCTTCGTCGTCGACGATCAGGATATCTGCAGCCATCTTTTAAAACTCCCTCGGTCGATATCGCAGGCCCTAGTGGGCCGCGGCTTGTTCCGTTGACGAATGTGCTGTGCCGGGCCGCGTCGGCCCGTGTTCGTGGACGAGCGGCAGCGTGATCCTCACGAGCGCTCCATGTGACCGGCCCGGAGCCGGGGGAGCATCCTCGAGAGCAAGCGTGCCGCCGTGCTGCTCGGTAATTTTCTGCACCATGGCAAGGCCAAGGCCGGTGCCCTTATGTCCCTTTGTCGTGACGTACGGCTCTAGGAGGCGCGCCCTGTTCTGCTTCGGCAGGCCGATGCCATTGTCGATGACCTCGATGGTCACGCGGTCGGACTGGGGCGTGACGATGGTCTCGACGCGCCCCTTCCAGTTCGGATCGTCTTTGATAGCGGTCTCGCGCGCCGCCTCCACGGCCTCGCTGGCATTCTTGACGAGATTGGTGATCGCACGCGTGATCAGCCGCCGATCGATCGACATGAGCAGCGGCTTGTCGGGAATCTTGAGCTCGTAGACGAGTTCGGGGTGTCCCTCGCGGAACAACACCACTGGCTCCTGCACCGCATGGCGCAGGTCGTTCGGGGCCATCTCCGGCTTCGGCATGCGCGCGAACTCGGCAAACTCGTCGACCATCGTCTTGAGGTCGGTGACCTGACGCTCGATGGTCATCGTCAGCCGGTCGAACGTCTCGCGGTCATGCGTGATGTTCTTGGAGTATTTGCGCCGCAGGCGTTCCGCTGAAAGTTGTATCGGCGTGAGCGGATTCTTGATCTCGTGCGCGATACGCCGCGCAACGTCCGCCCACGCGGCCGTGCGCTGGGCGACGACGAGATCCGTCACGTCGTCGAAGGTGACCACCGAGCCAACATCGCCGCCGCTGGACCGCTCGCGCGTCTCCATCACCGCGAACGTACGCTCCTCGTCTCCAACGTTCAGCGTCACTTCGACCTGCGTGCGCGGCTTCAGAGTGTGCTCGTCCTGCTCGTTCAGCACCGGGGCAAACGCGGGCAGGGCTTCGCGCAATTTCTTGCCGACGAGATCGGCTTCGGCGATGCCGAGCAGCTTGGTCGCCGCACGGCTCACGAGCGTGATGCGATCCTGGCTGTCGAGACCGATCACGCCGGCCGAGACACCCGACAGCACCGCCTCCATGAAGTGGCGGCGCTCCACGAGTTGCTCGTTGGCCGTCACCAGCGCGGAGTGCTGGTTCTTAAGCTCGCGCGTCATTGTATTGAAGGTCTGCGAAAGCCGGCGCATGTCACCCTCGCCGCGCCTCTCGGGCAGCTCGACGTCCATGTTACCCGTCGAGACTTCCTGCGCCGCGCCGATGAGCCGTCGGATCGGGGCGACGAAGCGGCCCGCGAACCACATGCCAACCCAGATGGCAGCGAGAATCGCCGTCATCGAGATCATCAGGTACATGAGGCCATGCGCAACCTTGAGGCCGCCACGTGCCTTTCGAAGCCGGTTAAACTCGTCGACGTTCTGGTCCGTAAGCCTCAAGTGCTCGGTGACCTGCGGACTGATCCCACGCATGACGTAGAGGTACATGCCCGGGAAGCGCTCGAGCTTGGTCACGGCACCGACGCGGTGGTTGCGCGCGCTGGGCATCATCAGCGCCGCTTGGCCCTTGTCGGCCTCTGCCATCGCGCTGTGCGTCGGGCTCGTGTACGGCAGCCGGCTGTCGGCGCTGGTCTCGATAACCGGCTGTCCCTCGCGATTGATTATGTAGGCCGCGGGGAGATCGCGCAGCCCGGCCTGGACCATGACCAGCCGCTGCAGTCTGCCGGGATCACCGGCGAGCGTGGCGGCCGCCATGTCGAGATCGCGCCCCATGTTCACGACCTCGGTACGGATTACCTGGCCGTGCTCGTCGAGATAGGCGTTCGCCACATCGCGCGACGACAACACGATCGCCCGCGTGCTGGTGGCGAACCAGCCGTCGAGGGATCGCGCAAAGGTCACCGTGGCGCCGATCGCTAGCAGTAACGTCGGCAGCGCCGCGATGATCGAGAACAGACCGACGATACGGATGTGCAGCCGCGCACCGGGCGTGCGATCGCGCCACGCTCTCGCGAGACCGATCCCCTGCCACGCCAGCAGCGCGATCATCGCGATGATCAGCGCGATGTTGAGTGCGAGAACGCCGAGCACCACCTCGTTGCGCGGCGTGATGGGTGTGAGCCCCGTCAGGATCATGTATGTGGCGAAAGCCGACACGAGCGACAGGAGAACGAGACAGAGTCCGATCCAGAAAGCCTTGTCGCTTGGATTGAGGGCCGAGTGCCCTTCCTCCAAGCTATGGCCACGCTGCGGTGCGACGAGCACTGCCGGCATCAGGGGACTTTCGGTCTCGGGCCGGGGGAGGCCAGTTGCACGGGTGCCGCCCCTCGTTGCGACGGCCCCCAATCACAGCAACAGACTGTGACATTTTCGCGACGTGGCCAATAGGTAACGCCGGCATGCACCGCGCGCAAGTGCAGCTAACTAATGACTTGGAATTTCAAGGGGACAATGGGCCGCGCCTAGCCTTGCGGCGTGCGGAAAACCCTGATGTCCAGAGCCCTGATCCTTGACCGCAATGTGTTGCGGTTCAAACCCAACAGCTCGGCTGCCCGGATCTGGTTGCCCCGCGTCGCTGCCAGCGCGGCCGTCAGCAGCGGCAACTCCACCTGCCTGATCACGCGGTCGTACAGCCCGGGTGGCGGCAGCTCCTTGCCGAAGCCGGAGAAGTACCCCGACAGATACCGCTCGACTTGCTCGCTGAGATCCTTGGCATCGACGCCGCCCATGTCGGCGACCTTCTCCGGCATCGCCTCGGCCAGCTCTTGCTCGATGATCTGGGCCGTTAGCGTGTCCTGCGTATAGAGCGCTGCAAGACGCCGGACGAAATTCTCCAGCTCGCGCACGTTGCCCGGCCAAGGATGCGTCTTGAGACGGTCGATCGCCGCCGACTCGATCGATTTCTGTCCCAGCCCCTCGCGCGCGGCCTGACGCAGGAAGTGCCGGACGAGATCGCCGACGTCTTCCAGGCGCTCGCGCAACGGCGGGATGCGGATCGGCACCACGTTGAGCCGGTAATAGAGATCCTCGCGGAAAAGACCCTGCGTGATCTGCGATTTGAGATCGCGGTGGGTCGCCGCGATGATGCGCACGTTCGTCTTGATCGGTGTTCGCCCACCGACCGTCGTGTATTCGCCTTCCTGCAACACACGCAGAAGACGCGTCTGCGCTTCGAGCGGCATGTCGCCGATCTCGTCGAGGAACAGCGTTCCGCCCTCGGCCTGCTCGAAGCGTCCCTGCGTGCGCGTCTGCGCGCCGGTGAAGGCGCCCTTCTCGTGGCCGAACAGCTCGCTCTCGACCAGCTCGCGCGGGATCGCCGCCATGTTGATGGCAACGAATGGACCCTGCCGGCGGCGGCCGTAGTCATGCAGCACGCGCGCCACCAGTTCCTTGCCGGTGCCGCTTTCGCCGTTGATCATCACCGTGAGGTCGGTCTGCGTCAGCCGCGCGAGGACGCGGTAGATCTCCTGCATCGCCGGCGAGCGGCCGATCAGCGGCAGCTCTTCGTTCTCGATCTCCTGCGGCGGACGCTGCAGACGCCGTCCCGGCTGCGTCAGTGCGCGGCCCACAACAGCCACCACCTCGTTGAGATCGAACGGCTTGGGCAGGTACTCGTAAGCGCCCTTCTCCGCCGCCGTCAGCGCCGTCATCAAGGTATTCTGCGCGCTCATCACGATGATCGGCAGGTCGGGCCTGATCTTCTTGATGCGCGGAATGAGGTCGAACGCATTCTCGTCCGGCATCACCACGTCGGTGAGGACGACATCGCCCTCTCCCTGACTCACCCAGCGCCACAGCGTGGTGGCGTTGCCGGTCGCGCGCGGCGCATATCCAGCGCGAGCCAACGCCTGGTTCAGCACCGTGCGTATCGCGGTATCGTCATCAGCAATGAGAACGGTGCCACGGGCCATAGCCTACTACCTCTGCGCGGAGTTCGGGGTGGATGGACGGTCCTGCATCGGCAGCAGGACACGGAAGACCGTACGCTTGGGCTCACTATCGAGCTCGATGATCCCACCATGGTCATTGATTATCTTGGCGACGAGCGCGAGCCCGAGGCCGGTGCCGTACGGCTTCGTTGTGACGAATGGATCGAACAGATGCTCTTTGAGATGCTCGGGAACCCCCGAGCCGTTGTCCTCGATCTGGATCATCAAGGGCAGGCTGATGCGCGAGTCCGAGCCTTGCACCGACAGCCGCACGCCAGGACGGAACGACGTCTGGATGATGATGCGGCCCTGCGCCTTGCTATCGCCGATCGCCTCGACGGCATTCTTCACGAGGTTGAGGATGGCCTGCACGAGCTTGTCGCGATTGCCGAAAACCGGCGGCAGCGAGGGATCGTAATCCTCGATGAAGCGGATGCCGCGTCCGAACCCTGATTCACACAGCCGCCGCACGTGGTCGAGCACGTCGTGTATGTTGACCGGCTCCTTCACCAGCGGGCGCTCGTCGCCGAACACTTCCATGCGATCGACGAGATTGCGTATCCGGTCCGTCTCCGAGCAGATGAGCTGCGACAGCGCCCGATCGGCGTCGGAAAGGTTCTGTTCCAGCAGCTGCGCCGCGCCGCGGATGCCCGACAGCGGGTTTTTGATTTCGTGCGCCAGAACCGACGCAAGCCCTGAGACCGAACGCGCGGCAGCGCGATGCGTGAGCTGGCGCTCGATCATTTGCGCCATGTTCCGCTGCTGCAGCATCAACACGACGTCGCCGGGATGCTCCGGCATCGGCCCGCCGTAGACGTCGACGAGCTTGGGGCTTTGGAACTTCGGACCCGACACCTCGACACCGTACTCGTTCACAGTGGCGCCCGAGTTTCGCACCTGGTCGACGAGTTGGATCAGCGGACAGCCGAAGGCGAGAATGTCGTCGAGCTTGGCGCGCTTCAGCAGCGCAACGCCGCTCGACAGAAACGCTTCTGCGGCCGAGTTCGCGTAGATGATCCGGTTTTCTTCTCCCAAAACGAAGATCGGATGCGGCAGCGCGGCAAGCAGGAGGTCGTGCTCTACAGGGCGGCGATTTGTCGGCGGTGTTCGTGTGGCGGTGGCGGCTCTCGTCACGCGGCGACCTCCATCGTCTCATCATAGAATGCGGAAAGATCATCGAGCACGCGTTGCGGGTTGTTCTCGGTGCAAAGCTGGCGGCGCCATGCCTTCGCCGCGTCGATCGCCCGGCCGCTTCTCTCGACGTACCAGCCGATGTGCTTGCGCGCGTTGCGCAGGCCTAGATCGACCCCATAGTGATCCAGCATCACCTCGACGTGCCCGCGCGCGATCTTCGCCTGCTCAGCAAGCGGCGGATCGTCAGCGTTGGTGTCTCCCGCAAGATAGGACGCGATGCGGCCCGGCAGCCACGGTGCGCCATAGGCGCCCCGGCCGATCATCACGCCAGCAGCACCCGATGCCTTGAGCGCCGCGTCGGCATCAGCCGCCGAGGCGATGTCGCCGTTGACGATCACCGGGATGGAGACAGCATCCGTAACCTCACGCACCGCGCTCCAGTCGGCACTGCCCTTGAAGAACTGACACCGCGTGCGCCCGTGCACCGTGATCATCCTCACACCGGCAGCCTCCGCGCGCCGCGCCAGCTCTGCCGCGTTGCGGCTTTTGTCGTCCCAGCCCAGACGCATCTTCAAAGTCACGGGAACGCGCACCGCCCCGACCACGGCGTCGATCAGCGCCACCGCGTGATCGAGGTTGCGCATCAGAGCGCTGCCCGAAAGCTTTCCCGTCACCTCGCGCGCCGGACAGCCCATGTTGATGTCGACGATGTCTGCACCCATGTCCTCGACGATACGGGCGCCCTCGCCCATCCAATGAGGTTCACGGCCGACGAGCTGGATCGAGAAAGGTTGCAGCTCCCGCCCTTCGGCGCGGCGCATCACGTCGGCACGCTTGCCGCGCACAAGCTCCTCGCTCGCGACCATCTCCGAGACGACAAGTCCAGCCCCAAGGGCGTGTGCAACTTGCCGGAATGGCAGGTCCGACACCCCGGACATCGGGGCTAGGATGACCCTGTTCGCCACCGTATGGCGTCCGATGCTGAGGCCGCCCTTCATCGACGTCATTCCGCTCTGCTCAGTATTTAGGCAGTAAGTTCTTGTGCCCTTCATTTGTGCAGAATAGGGGCAGCCTTACCATTTCGCAAGCGCGAACAAGATCATCCACAATTGCCCTGAACGCCCGCACTGGCTAAGGAAAGCGGGGTTTTTCATAAGGTGCGACAATGGCGACGACGGCATCGGTGATCGTGGCGGCGGGCCGCGGGACGCGTGCCCGTGGCGCTGGGGACACCCCAAAGCAATATGTCCAGCTGGCCGACAAGCCGGTCCTGGCCCACTCCCTGGGCCTCCTGGTTGGGCACTCCGCGATCTCCCGCACGCTCGTCGTCTACAACCCGGAAGACGCTCAGCTTTATGCTCGTGCCGTAGCTTCCTTCGCCGGTCGCCTGCCGCCACCCGTGACGGGTGGCGCCAGCCGCCAGGCTTCCGTCCTCGCCGGTCTGGAGGCACTCAGCGCCGACCCGCCCG